>JAILEM010000133.1 GCA_024687745.1 Lachnospiraceae bacterium | reverse complement strand
CGGAGATTATATCCTGATAAATGATGGTAATCCAAAACTGGCTTTTATTGGAGATCTGACATCTGCGCTGGTCAACATATTTGTAGACATAATCGGTGTCAGATTTTTTCATATGGGAATAGGTATTGTTGCATTTGGTACTGTATTTGGTTCAATATGCTGTTTTTTTATTTATTTATTGCATTTCAGAAAAAAAGACAGACTTTGCAGAATAGTAAGACCACAGCTCAAGGAGGATGATCCGGGTATCATTGATATTATTAAACCCGGATCAGCAGAGTCTTTGCTATATATTCTTATAGCTACTCAGATAATTGTTCAGAACGCAGTTCTTGTTGCGGAAGCGGGGACAAGCGGTTTGGATAATGCAACTATCGCTGATGATATTCAAATGATCTATTCTATTATCATCACAAGTGCTACAGATCCTGTAATGACTTTCGCAGCAGCTTATTTCGGCGAACAAAATCGTATGGGCTTGAATCTTGTAAAGAGAAAGCAGTTTATTATCGGAGGGATAATGCTTCTTCCGTTTGTGGTTTTAACATTTGGCTTTCCCGAAATAATCCCGGCTTTTTACAAAATAGATGATCCGTTTGTGATAAGCAGCCTTCCTATAGCTATCAGGTATATAACCGTAACTATGATATTATTCTATTTTACAACGATGTTTGTGGATTATCTTGCTGCAACAGAGGAAGAAAATAAGGCTAATTTATCATTGGTGATAAGCTCCGTAAGTATGATCGCCCTGCCATTTTTGCTTCAAAAACTATTTAGTTACAATTCACCGTGGATCGCTAAGGTGATCGCGGAATTATTACAGCTTATATTTTTATTGACGACCTGCCGTTTTTTTATGAGAGGACTGATAAAATTTCAGAAGGAAAATGTTCTGTTCCTGGACGGTGGTGAGATAACAGGTCAACACACAGAGAAATGGATAGAGGGAATAAAAGTCATACTTGGTGAAGAGGAAGCCGAAGCGGTTAGGATCAAAATGCTGTATCCCATAATAAACTCCCCCGGTCAAAATGAACATTTAATGACTTCTTTTACAGTACTGCAGAGAAACGATAACAGTATTGCGGTTATATTACGTTATGACCCCAAAAAGGATCAACAGCAGATAAATAATACAGCCACAGAGGCTGATAATAAAAACGGAGAGGTGACAAATTCCGAATTTTTAGGTATTCGAAGGGTTATGATGATTTTTGAACGAAAAGGAGCATATGTGAAAATATGAATCAGGACAGTGCTAAAGAGGAGGAGGCAAAAGTTTTGGATAACTACATTTATACAATATGTAATGATGCTCAGGAAGCAATATATACTGAATATGATAAAGCAGATGGCGATAATTGCGGGCATCTGACAATAGACTTTCCATGTCATGATATAAAAACATATTGCAGGGAAAACGATGTCAGTGAGAAGGTATTATTACATTCGGCATTTTCATATGTGTTAAATACTATCTTCAGGGAGGAGATATTATTATATGTTACTGCTGATGAACGGGCATACAGCGGGTATTATCCAATGTTAGCATGCTATACAGGAAATGTGCCTGTAAAAGATCATATTAACGGTGTTAAATCCAGACTGGAACTGCTTACGGAAAATAATCAGAGTTTGTTAAAAAAAAGCATGGAAAAAGCCGGGATCAGCGGAGATATATCTTTCAGTTTTTATTCCGATCCTCATATTCCCGGCAGGCTGACCAATTACTGTAATGATCTGAAAATGAATGTATCGATCAATATTGTATCCTGTATAAAAAAAGACAGTATTATCTTTTCGTGTGTTTATGATGGCATTAAATATGGGCACGTCACGATCGAAAAGCTTTTATATGCATTTAAAAATGCAGTGCTGACTATGACAAGTGCTGAAAAATTAAGTGAAGTGAGCCTTGTCTCAGAAGAAGAAAAGAAAGAACTCATAGAGCTCAGTGCGGGTGAGAAATATGATTATGACAGGAATGAAATATGGCTTGATCTTTTTAAGAAGAACGTTACCCTGTACGGCGATAAAAATGCTGTAACCGACAGCAATGGAAGCTATACCTATAAGGAACTGGATGAGGGAT
>JAILEM010000111.1 GCA_024687745.1 Lachnospiraceae bacterium | reverse complement strand
GAAGGGAGTCATATACCAAGGTGGTATTTTGCTTATCTTTGCATCAAATCTCACCCAAAGAGCCAAAAAATAAGACAGGTTGACGGCTATAACATCATAGATCACCAAAAAAACCATCACATACTGCCAGTGTTCCATTTTGAATCCTGATTTTTTAATTTTTTTATTATCTGTATTCATAAGACTTATTTTACCAAATGCAAAATATTTTACAATCCCATTCCTGATTTCTTTTTCCTATTATCAAAAATCGCTCTCCGGTCTTTCGCGCCGGCTGAGTTAAAACTATAGGCCTGAAGTGCATTTTTTTGCTTTTTCAGGCCTATTGACTTTATATTCTAAGTTTGTATATTTCTGTGTCTGATCGCTGCTTAAAGATTTACTCTTCCCTGCTCGCTACTATTTCTATTTAGCTTATGATCCCCGCATCTGATCATCACTTACGGATTTTTTACTCTTCCCCGTTTGCCACAGCTTCTGCATGCTCTTTCTGGATATCCTCGAAGTATGAGAGCACGGGCTCTGCTTCCTTATTGTTGATCTTTCTGTCTATGTAGTTTCTGGTTATTTTTACTACCACAGGTGAAAGGGCTATGACGCCTATAAGGTTGGGGATCATCATGAGTCCGTTGAAGGTATCTGATATATCCCAGGCAAGTGATGATGTCATTACCGCACCGGATACTATCATTACCGTAAAGATGAATCTGTAGATCCTTACTCCTGTCTCTCCAAAGAGATACTCAACAGACTTGCTTCCGTAATGTGACCATCCAAGCACTGTCGTGAATGCAAAAAGAAGTACGGCAAGCGCAACAAAGCCTTCTCCCGCAGGTCCGAATATTGCTCCGAATGCCTTGGCAACAAGTGTTGCATCTGAAACTCCATCCAGAGGAAGTCCTGTTTCAAGATCTATATATCCTGATGAAAGTACTACTATTGCCGTCATCGTACAAACTATCATGGTATCGGCAAATACTTCAAAGATTCCCCAAAGTCCCTGCTTTACGGGCTCTTTTACGTTAGAGTTTGAATGAACCATAACCGATGAACCAAGACCGGCTTCATTTGAGAAGACACCTCTCTTACATCCCTGTGTTATAACCTGCTGTATAGCAACACCTGCTGCACCGCCGGCTACTGCCTTTATTCCAAACGCAAATCTGAAGATAGCACCAAACATCGCTCCTACTCTTGAAATGTGGAAGAGGAAGATTATAAGTGCTCCAAGTACATAGATAACTGCCATAAAGGGTACGACTTTTTCAGCAACTGCTGCTATTCTCTGAAGACCGCCGATTATAATGATACCACCCACAAGCATGAGTACCACACCTATTATAACGTTCACAACCGAAACCTGGCCAAGTATCATGGGTGCATTGACATTTGAAAAGAATGCCGATTCAAGGTTGAGGGTTATCTTATTGATCTGTCCCATGTTTCCTATCCCAAAGGATGCAAGTATTGCAAAGACTGCAAATAACCCGGCAAGGAACTTTCCTATCTTCTCATATCCGGGAATATTTCCGAGTCCGTCCCTTAAATAATACATAGCTCCTCCGGACCACTCTCCGTCCTTATTACGTCTTCTGAAATAAATTCCGAGAACATTTTCCGAAAAGTTTGTCATCATTCCAAAGAAAGCTGCAACCCACATCCAGAATACCGCTCCGGGACCTCCTATGCAGATGGCTGCGGAAACACCGGCTATGTTACCGGTTCCTATGGTTGCCGCAAGCGCAGTACAAAGTGCCTGGAACTGCGAAACGCTTCCTTCATCATTTTTGTTGTGGGAATCCTTCTTGAAGACACCACCTATTGTCTTTGACATCCAGTGTTTTATGTGTTTCAACTGGAAAAATCCGAGAATGAGCGTAAGTATAACGCCCGAGCCGATCAATAATGCCAGTCCGATCTTTACCCACACAAAGGTATTGACGGCATCATTGACACTGGTTAGATTTGTGATAAAGCTGTCCATAATATCTCCTCCTGTCCTTCATAAACGACGCCCCGGCTCCTGAATTATATATGTACTTTGGTGCATAATGCTGATCAAGTGCATCGTGCTCCTGCAGTGCATCGTGCTGCTAAAGCGCATCCTGCTCTTACAGTGCTTCTTGCTCCTGAAGTGCATCGTGCTGCTAAAGCGCATCAATTTTGGGAGTCCGGATCATGAATATACCAAAAGAATTTTATCAAAACAGCTCTGTATCGTCAAACAATATTATTAATGGGATCATGGAGAATCTGTTTATGATCACGTCATCGCATCGTAAAGGGCGATGGCCGCGGCGGATTCCACACAGGGAAGTGCCCTTAAAACTATGCAGGGATCGTGTCTTCCCTTTATTTCAAGGGTTCCCTCCTGCATTTTAGAAAGAGATACGCTCTGCTGGGGTCTTGCGATCGAGGGGGTCGGCTTGAATGCTGCGCGAAAGACAATGGGCATGCCTGAGGTTATACCACCGAGTATCCCTCCGTGATTGTTGGTCTTAGTGACTATCTGACCCTCACTTAAACAGAACTCATCATTGTTCTCGCTTCCATAGATCCCTGCTGCCTCAAATCCCCTGCCAAACTCTATTCCCTTTACGGCAGGGATCGCAAAAACAGTCCTCGAGATCAGGTTCTCGATACCATCAAACATCGGCTCGCCAATGCCTGCCCTTAATCCCGTAATTGCGCACTCTATGATGCCGCCTACCGAATCAAGCCTGTTCTTTGCCTCAAGTACTGCTGCTTTCATAGGCTCTATGACTTCCTTATCAAGAACAGGAAGCTCCCTGTTACTTACATCAGTGAAGGGACCGTTTAGATCGTAGGGTGTATCCTTTATGTCTTTTATGCTGTAGATGTGGGAAGTTATCCTTATCCCTTCCTTCTCAAGAAGCTGCATTATTATGCCGCCTGCTATACACATAGGGGCAGTGAGTCTTCCCGAAAACTTGCCTCCACCCGCTATGTCATTGTATCCGTCATATTTTACGGCAGCGGTATAATCTGCATGGCCGGGACGCGGCATATCCTTAATGTTTGAATAATCCTTTGAATGCTGGTCTTTATTATAAATAAGTGCGGTCAGGGGAGCTCCGCAGGTCTTACCGTCTGCCATACCGCAAATGATCTCATACTCATCTGCCTCTTTTCTGCCTGTTGTAAGCTGATCCCGTCCCGGAGCCCTTCTTTTAAGAAATTCTCTTAACTTATCCTCATCTATATCAATTCCTGCGGGCAGCCCCTCTATGGTTACACCTATAGCTTTTGAATGTGACTGTCCGAATATATCTATCTTGATCCTGTTTCCGAAATAATTGCTCATCTTCCCTGACTCCCGCCTGCAAATTCCTAGTCCACATACGCAAACACTGCCGTGATGTCATCGCCACAGCCGTAGGTACTGGTTTCTGTAAGCCAGTCCTTAAGGTGTTCACGTATCACTCTTATACCATGCTTTCCTATCATATCATAATATTCCCGACATGTCTTAAAATATGCTTCGGAATTTGCAAAACTGTTGGAAAACCCGTCAGTAGAGAGCATATACATATACGGTTTGTTTTCGTTTATATCCTTATTAAAGACACCGGTTATGGCATTCTTCCAGGCATCCCTTGAGGAAAGGGAGTGTGTCTCAATACCAAGAAGTCTGTCCGCATCGATGAGAGGTGTTGCTGTATCACTGTCAACATAGATCATGTCCCCATCCCCTATCTGCAGGGAAAAAACATAGGAATCTGTTATCATAAGACCTAAAAGGGTGGTTCCGTACATCATAATGATCTCTTCGTCAGAGAGGATGTGGTTCCCGGCTTCTCCATTTCCGGCCCCTCCGGAAGCTGAAGTATTTGCGGCCCCTCCGGAGGATGAGATATCCCTGCGCTCTACGGAAGAAAAAGTCTCCCTTCCCTCTCTCCTGTGCAGATCAAGAACCTCTTCCTTCCATGCCATATCGATCGTCCTTGGGATCTTTAAATCACCTTCCCTCAACAAGAAAACCTCAAGATCATTGATATCTTCATAGGTATTATAGTATTCCGCCATAAGATTGCAGAAAACCTTCGTGGCAAGCTTGGCTCCGTCGGCGCTGTAAGGGCACTTATCGGAGCCGTGTCCATCGGCTGCGGATATTATCTTTATACCCTTTATATAATCTATTTTCCTGAAGTGATCCTGCCACTCTATGCCTCTTCTGTTATGGGAGGCACCCTGAGCCCATTCCCCAAACACACAG
>JAILEM010000101.1 GCA_024687745.1 Lachnospiraceae bacterium | reverse complement strand
CGCACTGTCAGCATCGTTCATTCTCTGAAGTCTTATCATGGGAGTGTGTCCCACTGCTTCAAGTATATTATTACAGATCATGTTTTTCTCCAATTTTTATAAAGATCGGTAAACCGATCCGGGATCAGTACTACCTTTTTTTGCAGCGGCTTATATTCTACCACTCGTAACCGGGTATGTCAAAACAGGAAACAATATGTTAAAATGTTTTAGTATCGGTAAGGATCATCCTGAAAGGATGAAAAATAAGGAGGAAGAACTAAATGTCGGACGCAAGAAGTGAATATTATGCAAACAGTGAGAATATCAGGCCGGATTCTATGGAAAGGATCGAAACAAGGGAGCAGGCGGAAAAATTTATAAATGAGCAGGTTGAGGCCCTTAGGGCTCAGATCGGAAACGGAAAGGTGCTGCTCGCTCTTTCCGGAGGTGTTGATTCATCAGTCGTTGCGGCTCTTTTGATAAAGGCTGTGGGCAAGCAGCTTATATGTATTCATGTAAATCATGGACTTATGAGAAAAGGCGAGAGCCAGATGGTTATCGATGTTTTCGAGAAACAATTGGACGCAAACCTTGTATATATTGATGCTACTGACAGGTTTTTAAACCTTTTGGAGGGCGTGAGTGAGCCGGAGAAAAAACGTAAGATCATAGGCGGGGAATTCATAAAGGTATTTGATGAAGAAGCAGCAAAAATAGAAGGGGTGGGATTCCTTGGTCAGGGTACCATATATCCCGATATACTTGAAAGTAAGGATGGGATCAAGGCCCATCATAATGTCGGAGGTCTTCCGGAGGATGTTAAACTTGAGCTTGTGGAGCCCTTAAAGCTTCTGTTTAAGGATGAGGTCAGGGTTGTAGGATCTGCTCTGGGACTTCCCGAAGAGATGGTAAACCGTCAGCCTTTCCCGGGTCCCGGACTTGGTGTCCGCTGTACAGGAGCCATCACAAGAGACCGTCTTGAGGCACTTCGCGAGTCCGATGCCATACTCAGGGAAGAATTTAAAAATGCAGGACTTGATAAAAAGGTATGGCAATATTTCACAGTTGTTCCTGACCTCAAGGCAACCGGTGTCAAGGATGGGAAAAGAGCCTTTGAATGGGTATGTATCATACGTGCGGTCAATACAAAGGATGCGATGTCAGCGACAATTGAACGTATAGACTGGGAGCTGCTTGAGAAGATATCCTACAGGATAACCCATGAGGTTAAGGGCATCAATCGCTGTCTTTATGATATTACTTCAAAACCAACGGGAACGATTGAGTTCGAGTAAGCCGGAATGGAAATTTAAAATAACATATTTAAATAACAGATATCATAATGGAGGATTTATAATGCAGAACTGGAGGAAACATATTTTCGGATTAAAGGATATTATCATATTCTCATTGTTTTCCCTGCTTGTCGGGATTCTTGCAGGATTCTTTCTGGCTCCCATCAAAAAGGGGATGGCAATAGGCTGCAATAACGGAAACAGGTATATTACAAGAGAAGAGGATAAGGATTTTCATGATGATCTTGAAATGGAAATGAACGAGCTGAGATAATGTAAAGCATTAATAATGAGACAGCTTTATTATGGAAACAATGATCATTATCAGGATAGCTGAGAAAAGATCACAGGAAGGGAATATTTAGTATGATGAGAAGATCGATAGTATTGTTATTAACCGGCATAGTTGCATTTTCAATGGTTGGCTGTGTGACAGTCAGTGCACCTCAAACAACTCACGAAGCTTCTGAGGCTGAGGTTACAAAAGCAGATGAGTCAGTTGACAATGAAAGCAATAATACAGGGATAGCAAATCCGTGGAAGGATATAACCGCAGAGGAAGCGGCGGAACTGATACCTGACGGAATACATGTTGCAGAGGGAGCTCAAAATGTTAAATGGAGCAGGATGGATGAAGAAGATGAGCCATTGGTACAGTTATCATTTGATCTTGACGGATTGAACGTAAACGTAAGAGAGCAGAAAACAAATGATGGGCAAAAAGATATTTCCGGAATGAATTATGAGTGGACAGTTGAGGATGAGGTAATGACCACTAACTGGGGAGAAGGCATCATAGAAGGAAAGACTTTCCGTTATGTGGGAGATGACGAGTATGTGGATCTTATCCTGTGGTATAACAGGGACACCGGTGTATCATACTCTTTAAGCACCTCTGCAAAAGATCTTGACGGATTTGATATCCAGGGAATTGCAGAGGCTGTATATGATCCCGGAAACAAAGCCACTGAGGAGGAAGTGCTTCCTGTTGAAGAAGAGCATATCCCCATGGATATAACGGGTTGTGATACCTTTACACAGATAGTTGACAAGCTCCCGGCCGAGGCAGGATTTGCAAATGTTGTTATAAATGATGTGGATGTATTGCTTGTTACAGAATATATATATGATTATGAAGGAGATGAGACATATGCGGCTATAGATTCGGATGTTTATTATTATAATGCGGAAGGGATCCCTGCATATGCGGGATTTGTTTCGGCAGGAGGAACTGCATATCCGTTATCCGTTAAGGACGGAAAGCTCTATGCTTCAGGAAATCATTATGTTAAAAAATATACCGAATCAGAAGGAAGCATTGTCATAGAGGAAGAAGCATATGTTGAATATGATACAAACGGAGAACCGACTTATTATGTCAGTTCCGATATAAAAGAGGTTGAAGCCGGTGAAAACGGAGAGGTTTCAGATGATACGATCTTAAACAGAATGTATGATGAATACTTCGATGCGGATATGATAGTTTTTTCCAAGGCTTCAAATTAGACAGAACCGGTATTTTAGAGATGCCTGATAATGACTTCAATAATACAGAGGCAGAGGTAAAAATGAAAGAAAGATCCACTTTGATCTTTACGGGAGATATATGCTTTGATAAGTATATGGATGAAAAATGGAGAGATCCAGAGCTTGTTTCGGATGAGATACTTGATTATCTTCATCAGACAGACCATCTTATAGTTAATGTAGAGGGACCTGTATCGTCAGGCAAACAGGTGGTAAAAGAAAATTCGGTTGTAAGTCTGATTCACAGCATGAATCCTGAGGCTGTTACCTTCCTTGAAAAGATAGGGGCTGATGTCTGGAATATCTGTAACAATCATATAATGGATGCAGGAAGTGAGGGGATGAGTGATACTCTTGAGAATGCCAAAGGGTGTAATGCAAAGACTCTTGGCGCAGGAATGAACCTTAGGGAAGCGGCATCTCCTGTAATATTTGATGAGGCAGGAGGTATAGGACTTATAGGAGTCGGATATCAGCGTGCATGCAGGAAGGCGGGTACTGACACCCCGGGATGTTTAAGCTGGAGTGATATGGATACCATAAGGGAGTCTATAGATGCAGTAAGAAAATCCTGCAGGTGGTGTATTATAGTTGCACATGGTGGAGAGGAATTTACTGCGCTTCCTTCACCTTATACCAGAGACCGTTATATAGAATATCTTAATATGGGAGCAGATATAGTTGTCTCCCATCATCCGCATGTTCCGATGAATTATGAGACTTTTCCGGGGAAGGCAATTTTTTATTCCCTTGGAAATTTTGTATTTGATACCGACTATCAGCGCTCCCAGTTCAATACGGAAAAAGGGTTGTTCATAAAGCTTTCCTTTACGGAAAACGAGTTTACCTTTGAGCCATACGGGATACTTATAGACAGGACCTGTGACCATGTTATCAGGGGAGAGATACCTGAGATATTTGAGGATGTAAAAGAGGAAGAATATGAAAAACTGATACCGCTTGCCACGAAAATGTTTCTCGAAAATACAAAACGCCAGCTGAGGTTCCTAAAACCAAAGGAATTTGAAAACGCAACCGAAGAGGATTTTTATCGTAATTTTTATGAGCCCTTAAGGAGCGGACGTGTTCCGGGGGAGGTTCTGGATTTTCAGATACTCTATCCTCTTGCGCAAAAAGAGAAGGAAGAAAAGTGGAAAGAAAGCAGGCTTGAAAAGGTCAGGGATTTCATATTAAGGCAGATGTAAGGCAGGTTATATCATATGTTTTTAATTCATCCCATATCCCCTGTATATGATAAAGAGTCCAAGGTATTGGTATTGGGAAGCTTCCCGTCTGTAAAGTCAAGGGAGGTAAAGTTTTTTTACGGTCATCCGCAGAACAGATTCTGGAAGGTTCTTTCAACTATAACCGGAGAGCCGGTCCCATCATCTATTGAAGAAAAAAAGTCTTTTTTGTTAAGAAATCATATAGCTGTCTGGGATGTGGCTTCATCCTGTGAGATAGAAGGATCCTCCGATTCAAGCATAAGGAATGTCACTCCCAACGATATTTCACGGATTTTAGATACTGCTGATATAAAAAGGATATATGCAAACGGTAAGACTGCCTGGAAAATGTATGAGAAATATTTAAAAGAGGTGACGGGAAGGGAGTGTAGTTGTCTCCCATCGACAAGCCCGGCCAATGCAGCTTACAGTGTGGAGAGATTATCGGAAGAATGGAAAGATATGGTCAGATTTGTCAAGGAGTTTAAGAATGGATAAAAGCAGGATATTAAAGATCGATAAAGTCATTATATTCAGATATATACTGATGGCACTGGCAGTTATAATAAACTGCTATTTTGCAAGAGCAAGTGATTTAAGATCCCCGGATTCCATAGTAAGATATCTTTTCATATCTATCCCATTAATATTTATCACTGCCTTCTTCGGAAGTGTAAATGCAAACATATGTTTTCTTTGGTATTTTATATTCCTATTAATTGATGATTTTCAATATGCATATATGGCAGTATATTCATTGGCTGCTATTCTTGTTACATCGGTCATGATGAGAAGAAGAATGTATAAGAGGAAGTTCACATCCTTTATCGCATCTATGGTCATGGCATTCTGGCTCGGAACTATCTTTTATATCCTTTTTGGAATGATCGGAAGGAAGGATTTTTCAAATATGGAGGTGACAGGTCTGCTGAAAGGCTTTCTGATGGCTGTTCCTACAGCCTTTTTAAGCAGTACGATCCTGTATCTGATATATTCCGGAAGATTTAAGGGAATAACAAGGTTCATACCTGATATATGGGATGTGGAAAGAAAATTTTATGACAGAGATTATAAGATAAGATCCATAAAAAACAAGCTTACGGTACTCATAGTGATCGTTGTGGGAGTAACGGGAATGTCAGCTGTTCTTTATGCCAATTATCTGATTCCCGATGTGGGAGATATGTTTGAAGCGGTTGGTGAGGGAAATATAATAGACTCAAAACCGGATGAAGAGTCAAATACCACAGATAACGGAGAAAATCAGGATCCTTCTAAGGAGGACAATGTATCCGGGGATGGATCAGAGGAAATAAAGGTTTCCGGTATTCCCGGTTTATTTGAAATGGATGAAACCTTCAGGATATCCTCAAGGGATGTAATGGCAAGATACAGATTTGTATTCAATGATGCCGCAAAGACCTTCGATCTGAAGCTTATCATGCTGCTCATGAGTACGGTCGTACCCTTGATAGTTCTGGCAAATGAGGGTGTTCAGAGAAGGATAGCAAAGCCGGTAACACAAATGGCCGGGGCGATCAGTGATTTTGATGAGGGAACTGATGAAAAGCTTGAAAATACAATGGATAAGCTTAAGAGAGTTAAGGTTAATACTAAGGATGAGATTCAGATATTATATGAAGCTATAGATCATTATATGAAAGAATTATCCGAATATATGGATAAGTTTAAGGAAGAACAGAAGCTTGAGGAGGAGCTTCGTGTCGCGAAGGCAACAAGTGATGCAAAGAGCAGTTTCCTGTCAAACATGTCACATGAGATACGTACCCCTATAAATGCCGTTCTCGGTATGGATGAGATGATATTAAGGGAATCTGAAAATGAGGCGATACTCGAATATGCCAACAATATCAAGGTTTCCGGAAATACTCTTTTAAGTCTTGTCAATGATATACTTGATTTTTCAAAGATAGAGGCAGGTAAGATGGAGATAATACCTGTTGAATATGAGCTGAGCTCGGTTATAAATGATCTTATAAATATGATCTCCGTCAAGGCTAAGGATAAGGGTCTGGAGCTTAATGTAGATGTCGATCCTTCCACGCCCCATATTCTTTACGGTGATGAGATAAGGATAAAGCAGTGTGCAACAAATATTCTTTCAAATGCTGTTAAGTACACGGAAAAGGGTTCTGTTACACTTAAGGTGGGATATAAGGAGGATGATACTGAAACCGTGGGTGATAGCGGTTCTGAGCATGCCGATAATATTCTTCTTACTGTACGGGTTACAGATACCGGTATAGGTATAAAGGAAGAGGATATTAAGAAGCTGTTTTCACCCTTTGAGAGGATCGAGGAAAAAAGAAACAGAAACATTGAGGGAACAGGGCTTGGGATGAATATAGTAAGACAGCTCTTAGATCTCATGGATACTCAGTTAAATGTTAAAAGCGTATACGGGAACGGTTCGGATTTTTACTTTGAAGTAAGACAGAAGGTGATAAGCAGAGAACCCGTAGGTGACTTTAACGAAACCTATAGACGTTTCCTGGAAAACAGGGAAAAATATGAAGTATCCTTTAAAGCGCCTGAGGGGAAAATACTTGTAATAGATGATACTCCGATGAACCTGACCGTGATAAAGGGTCTTTTAAAGGAGACAAGGTTAAAGATCGATACGGGAGTAAGCGGAAAAGAGGCATTAAAGCTTGTCAGGGAGAATAAATATGATGTGATCTTTTTGGATCATATGATGCCTGAACCTGATGGTATACAGACAAGAAAAGCATTTGATACGCTTGAAGGAAACCTGAATATGAACACCCCCTGTATAGCTCTCACTGCAAATGCGGTATCCGGAGCAAGAGAAATGTATCTTGAGGCCGGTTTTGATGATTATATAAGTAAGCCTGTCGACGGGATAAAACTTGAAAAGCTGCTGATGGAGCTGATACCTGATGAGAAGCTTATACTTCCCGGGGATGAGGGATATAGCGATAAAGATACAGAGAATGCCGGATCAAAAAGAGAAGGGGAAAACATACTCAGGGAACTGGAGGGAATAGATTACGGGAGTGCCATAAAAAATTGCCTGAGTGAAGACGTACTGAGAGAAGCAATTGAAGATTTCCATGTATCCATAATGAGTGAACCTGATCTGATAGAGAAGGCCTTAATGGATGGGGATATAAGGACCTATACCATAAAGGTTCACGCTCTTAAGAGTTCCGCAAGGATAATCGGAGCTTTAGAGCTTTCGAAAATGGCAGGAGAGCTTGAGGCTGCCGGTAATGAAGGAAATACCGAAAGACTTAATGAAAAAACGCCGGAGCTTTTATCTTTATACAGGAGCTATGAGCAAAAGCTGTCTAAGCTTTGTAAAAAAGATGAAGATGAGGATAAACCTGTGATAGATGAAGAAGAACTCGGACAGGCTTATGAATGCCTTATGGAGTTTGCACAAAGCTTTGATTTCGACAGTGCGGATGAAGTATTAAATTCCCTTTCGAATTACAGGCTTCCGGTTGATAAACAAGGTAAATATGATAAAATTAAACAGGCAGTGATCAATGTAGACAGGGATGAGCTGATAAGATTATTATCTAAACAGTGACGACAGGTGTGAAAAATGGAAAAGAAAGTTCTTTTAATAGGTGAACCCAAAAGCTTTATGGTAAATTCAATCGTTAACGGTCTTAAAAAGAGCGGTTACGAGGTGCCGGTCGTTGCGCCGGATATAAATGAAATAAGCAGAAATATTGATGCATCAAGGATATGGATATTCTATTTTGACGGAAAAGATGAATACTCAAATGAGTTGTTCATTTATCTGAAGGACAGCATCGAGGAGAATGATATATTTTTCTATGCCATAGGTACAGATGACGAACTTGCAGACATACAGGTAACAATAAAAACAGGGATAAGAGGAATTTTTTCAAGACCGTTAAATGTGAAGCTTGTTGTCGAAGAGATGAACAGGGTAATAGACGAAGGCAGTAAGGCAGAAGAAAAGAAACGTATCCTTATAATCGATGATAATCCTACGACACTTCGTATGATGAAAAACCTTCTTTCGGAAAAGTATAATGTGTTTATGGTCAATTCAGGAATGAACGGTATTACCTTTCTGGCAAAAAATGAGGTAGATCTGATCCTTCTTGATTATGAGATGCCTGTAACATCAGGACCTCAGGTGCTTGAGATGTTAAGAAGTGAGGAAGGAACCAGGGATATACCCGTAATGTTCTTAACTGCAAAAGGAGATAAGGAGAGTGTTCTGCGTGTTGTCGGTCTGAAACCGGAAAAGTATCTTCTTAAATCAATGCCGGCTGAAGAACTTTTGAAGAATATAGACGAATTTTTTGAAAAACGTAACAGGTGATAAAATGGAAAAAAACGGTAAGAATAGGGAAGGATCATCTCATAGATGTCCTGTTTGTGATCAGTATATATTTTCTGAAAGAAGATCTTTTGAAATATGTCCCTTTTGCGGATGGGAAGATGACGGGGTCATGGAAAGAGAACCGGATTCATTATCGGGCGGTGCCAATGATCTAAGCCTGAATGAATATAGAAAAAGGTATCAGGGTTTTCTTGACAGGGACCCTTCATATGTATGGAAAAATGCTGATAAGGATAACAATGCCGCAAAGACCTCAGAGGAGACATATAAAAGGATGAATATAAAAGCAGAAGCAGGGAGATTGAAAAAAGCAGCACCACAGCTTTCCTCCACATCAGGAGAACTGAGAAATAAGGCATTAAAAGAGATAAAGGAATCTCTTATAGAAAACAAGGAAAAGATTTTTAATGCAAACAGTACAGATCTTCAGAGATCGAAGGAGGAGGGGATCTCACTGTCTGTTTATAACAGATTAAAGTTTGATGATTCCAAGCTTGCTGCTGTGACCGAAGGCATAGATCAGCTCATAAAGCTTCCCGATCCGATAGGAAGGGTTTTAATGGCAAGAGAGCTTGATAAGGATCTTATACTTAAAAGAGTATCCTGCCCGATAGGAGTCATAGGAGTTATTTTTGAGGCCAGACCTGACGCCTTAGTCCAGATATCATCTCTTTGCGTCAAAAGCGGAAATTGCGCAATATTAAAGGGAGGCAAGGAGACCAGGGAAACAAATCGTATACTTTTTGAACTGATATATGAAAGTGTGGTTAAGGCAGGACTTCCTGAGGGGTGTCTTGCACAGGCTGAGCTTCACAATGAGATCGATGAGCTTCTTAAATGCGATAAGGAGGTTGATCTATTGATCCCAAGGGGATCCAATTCCTTTGTAAGATACATAATGGATAATACAAAGATACCTGTTATGGGGCATTCGGACGGAGTCTGTCATGTATACGTTGATAAGGATGCCGACATTGAAATGGCTATCCCTGTCATAAAGGATGCAAAAACGCAGTACAGTGCTGCCTGCAATGCGGCTGAAACACTACTGGTAGATAAGAGTATAGCAAAGGATTTTCTTCCATATGCCTTTGAGGAATTAAAGAAGAAGAATGTCAGACTTATGGGAAATTCAGAGGTTATGGAATATATACCCGTAGAGAAAATAGATGACAACGAATATAATAACGAATATCTTGATCTGATAATGTCTGTAAAGGTAGTGGACGGAGTAGGGGAAGCAGTGGAGCATATTAACAGATACGGATCACATCATACCGATACCATTATCACTGAGAACGATGAAACTGCGGAATACTTTATGGATATGGTGGATTCGGCCGGTGTATATAAAAACTGTTCTACCAGATTTGCTGACGGATTCAGATACGGATTCGGTGCCGAGGTCGGTATAAGCACAGGGAAGCTTCATGCAAGGGGGCCTGTGGGACTTGAGGGACTGATGACATATAAGTATAAGCTGTATGGAAAGGGACAGACAGTCGGTGAATACTGTGACGGGATCTCACAATTCCATTTCAGGGATCTGGATTTTTAAATATCCTTAAGGGAATCTATATACTGGCTTGTGTAGAGTTCATAATAATATCCTTTCAAATCCATCAGTTCTTTATGGGTTCCTTTTTCAGCGATTTTTCCGTCCTTTACTGCCAGGATGATATCAGCATCAACAACGGTAGAAAGTCTGTGCGCGATCACAAAGGATGTTCTTCCCTTTATCAAAGCAGCGATGGCATTCTGGATCTTTTTTTCCGTCATGGTATCGATCGAGGATGTGGCCTCGTCAAGTACAAGAATTTTAGGGTCGGCAAGTATTGCCCTTGCAAATGAAAGAAGCTGTCTTTCACCGGTGGAAAGCATATTTCCGCCCTCACCTATATCGCTGTCCAGTCCGTCTTCCATCCTGTTAACTATATCCTCTGCAAAAACAGTTTTTAAGGCATTCATGATATCTTCATCTGTGGCATCCGGTTTTCCGTAGATAAGGTTTTCACGTATCGTTCCTGTGAACAGATGAGGTGTCTGTAATACATATCCGAGATGATGGTGAAGCCAGCTCTGGGATCTTTCCCTTGCATCCCTTCCATCTATAAGGATTTGTCCCTTAGTAGGTTCATAGAATCTGCAGACGAGATTTACAAGAGTGGACTTTCCTGCCCCGGTTTCACCAACGATCGCGATATTTGTTCCATACGGGATCTTTAAGTTGAAGTTTTTAAGGACATATTCGTTACCGTCCGGATAAATAAACGAAACATTTCTGAATTCTATATCTCCCTCAAGTTCTTCCCAGTTTTCGTATTTGGGTGAAAAAATATCCCCATATTTTTCAATGACTTCCTTACTGTCCTTTACATCTGATTCGGTATTGAGAAGATTTATAAGTCTTTCTATATTAACCTGTATGGTTATAAGGACAGATATTGTATTTATGGTATTTTGTATCGGTTCAAGGATATCCAGTGCATAAGTCATAAAAACAGAAAGTGTTCCTATGAACATCAGATTTTCAATAGTGAGCTTTCCGCCCTGCCACAGGACAAGCGCAAGGGCAAAATATGAAATAAAGGTCATAGAAGACTTAAAGAGCGAAGAATGGTGGGCCGTTCTGACGGAGGTTTTTTCCATTTCCGAAGTATCTGCCCTGAATCCCGAATTCATCCTGTCTTCCGCAACCAGTGTTTTTATCGTATGTATACCCGTTATACCTTCGTTGTAATCTCCGGTTATGGTTGAGTTTATCTCTCTCACCCTTCTGTTAAGAGGTATCAGTTTTTTCTGGAAAAAGACTATAACCGCTACCGCTAAGGGTATTAACAGAATGATCACGAGTGCCAGTTTTATGTTTGTAAAGAGCATGACAAGGATAACACAGATTATATAGGAAAGATTCCATACTATATCCATGAGTCTCCAGGATACAAGTTCTCCTATCCTGCCTGTATCACTCATTATACGCGAATGGATATAACCTACGTTGTGCCGGTTAAAATAAGAAAACGAAAGAGTCTGTAAATGAGTGAAGGCCTTATTTCTAAGATCCCTGTCCATCCACAGTTCAAGCCTTGAACAGGTATAGGTGGTAAAATAGTTATCCCATACCTGAAATAAAAGCAGAGCGATATAGAGAAGAATGACTGAAGGCAGGGTGGCAAGAGTCTTACTTATAATTATATTGTCTAACACATACCTGTTAAACAGAGGATATACAGAATCTATAAGGCTGCTCAGTATACCGAGAAATACCATCAGCAGAATTCTTTTTCTGTAGGGTTTCATAAAGGGAATAACAAGGGGAATCCCAAAATGCCTGTATTTATTCTTATTCATTTAAGACCTCCCCTCCGGATCTCTGGAGATCAAATATCCTTTTATATCTTCCGTTGTTTTCAAGAAGCTCCTTATGTGTTCCGGATTCGATGATACGGCCCTTATCCAGAACAAGTATCATGTCTGAATTCATGATGGTTGAAATCCTGTGGGATATGATAAATTTGGTCGAGGGAGAGTTCAGATCATTAAGAGCCTTTCTTATCTTCAGATCTGTTTCCGGATCAACTGCCGAGAGCGAATCATCAAATATCATAACCGGGGTATTTCTTATAAGCATCTGGGCTATGGCAGTTCTTTGTTTTTGTCCTCCGGAAAGAGTAACACCTCTCTCGCCCACATAAGTTTCATATCCGTTACTGAATTCACTTATTGCTTTATTTAAGGAGGCGATCCTTACGGCTCTTTCAATCTCGTCATTATTGGGATAGGCCGCACTGATCGATATATTTTCCCGTAGAGTTCCCGAAAAAAGAAAGGGTTCCTGTAATACCATTCCGATATTTTGGCGCAATAAAGACCGGTCTATCTGATTTATGTCCACGCCTCCTACACTGATCCTGCCGTTACTGTTATCAAGATCATATATCCTGTCAAGCAGCTCCATAAGAGTTGTTTTACCGGAACCCGTACCTCCGAGTATACCGGTAGTACTTCCTGCAGGTGCTCTGAATGAGATATCGTCAAGAACTTTTGTTTCATTATCATAAGAAAAGCTGACATGATCAAAAACTATATCCTTTTTCATTATTTCAGTTACTTCTGAGGGGGATAGATCTGTCGCTGCCTTTGCCAAAAGAGCGCTCCGGTTTTCCAATTTATTTGTATAAAGAGGAGGCTCGACTATTGAATTCATTATGTACATTATCCTGTCGATCGATATACCGGCCTTACCCATATCCGAGATAACTCTTCCGAGCATTCTTATCGGCCAGGAAAGCATGGAATTATATGCGATAAAAGCGATATATTCTCCGGCTGTCATATAACCCCTTACACAGAAGAAAGAGCCTGTAGCAATGATAAGAAGGATCTGAAGTCCGGTAACCAGATCTCCAAGAGCCCAGAACTCGGACAGAAGCCGCATAAGCCTCGTCCAGGTGCTTATATATTCTTCATTCATGGACTCAAATCTTTTCTTTTCATAGAGTTCTCTTCCAAAGGCTCTGACTACTCTCACTCCGGTAAGGTTTTCCTGGGCGATGGAGGACAGCTTTCCTTCCATGTTATCAACATGATAAAAGGATTCGGCTATTTTATTATGAAAGACAATACTGTAAACCAGTATCACAGGCATAAGGATCATTGCGACTACTGTCAGAGCCGGGTTTATCGTTGCCATGAAAGCAATGGCTATTATTATCATTACAACGACCTGAATAAAGTTTGTGAGCTGTTCCGAAACGAAATTTTTGACTGTATCGATATCGGAAGTACACCTTTGTATTATGTCTCCGGTATGATTTGTGTTGTGCCAGGTCATGGGAAGCTTAAGTATATGTTCGTACAGCTCATCCCTCATCCTTTTGATAAATCTCTCGGCTCCTTTGGAATTAAGAAACTTAAAGAAATAACGGCTTAATACTGCAAGAATTGCAACGATCAGTACCATTACGGCGACTAAATAAAGATGTTTTCTTAAGTACAGGCTCCCTCCGAATAAAGAAGCAAAGTATATTATGATCCTGTTTCCTCCGGTATTTAAGTTATTAATGACGTTATCTACCGTATAGGCGATGATCCTTGGAAAAAAAAGATCAAGGAGTGATACACAGGCAGCAAAAAAAAGACTCAATCCAAAGTACCTTTTAGAACCTTTGAGAAAGTAAAAAAGCATCGATAGACGAGTCTTAAATCTTATGTTTATGGAGTTAACATTTTTGTCTTTTAATAACATTTCCTCTAAAGTCAGGTGAGGTCGGCAGCAGTTTCCTTTGCTACCAGATTATCCGCACCATAACGTTCTCTTAGCTTGTTCTTTTCGATCTTTCCTGTTGCGTTTCTTGGTATATCCTCAAACATTATTTCCTTGGGTCTCTTATATCTGGGAAGTTCCATGCAGAATTCCTCAACCTCTTCCTTAGTACAGGAAACACCGTCGATAAGCTCTATTATAGCTGCCGTTTTTTCACCGAGACGCTTATCCGGAAGACCTATCACTGCAACGTCCTTGATCTTATTAAATTTGCGCATAAAATCTTCTATCTGGACAGGATAGATGTTTTCTCCGCCGCTGACTATGACATCCTTCTTACGGTCTACAAGGTAATAAAAACCTTCACTGTCCTGTTTTGCGACATCCCCCGTGTATAGCCATCCGTCCTTAAGGGTTTCCTTTGTTGCTTCTTCGTTATTGTAATAGCAGGTCATGACACCGGGGCCCTTAACGCAGAGTTCTCCGACTTCGCCCTGTTTTACTTCATTACCGTTTTCATCAACTATCTTACACTGCCATCTGTATCCGGGTACACCTATTGCGCCGACCTTATGTACGTTTTCCATGCCAAGATGAACACATCCGGGGCCTGTGGATTCCGATAAACCATAGTTTGTATCATATTTATGATCCGGGAAATAATCAAACCAGTGCTTAATGAGAGAAGGCGGAACAGGCTGTGCGCCTATGTGCATAAGACGCCACTGTTTTAGATGAAAATCATCTTTATTAAGCTTTCCGGTATCAAAGGCTTCAAGAATATCCTGAGCCCAGGGTACAAGAAGCCATACTATGGTACATCTCTCACTCGATACGGCTGAGAGTATAGTCTTTGGCTTTGCTCCCTTTAATAATACTGCCTTACTTCCGGCACAAAGACTTCCCATCCAGTGGAACTTGGCTCCCGTATGATACAGGGGAGGGATACATAGGAAAACATCGTCTCTTGTTATTTCGTGGTGTCTCATTTCCATTTCGGCAGCCTGGGAAAGGCTTAAGTGTTTATGTAAGATCGCCTTTGGAAAGCCTGTTGTACCTGAGGAAAAATAGATTGCACCAAAGTCATCATCGGTGATCTTTATCCCCGGTGATGCACTTGAACAGTCCTGTACAAGCTCCCTGTAGCTTTCGGCAAATCCCGGGCAGTTGTCTCCGACATAGATCAAAAGTCTGCCTTTACTTAATTTATCTGCATATCTTTCTATTCTTCCGATGAATTCAGGACCGAAAACAATGACATCAACCTCGGCAAGCTCAGCACAATATAAGATCTCATCTGAGTCATATCTGAAATTAAATGGAACGGCGATAGCTCCTGTCTTAAGAACACCGAAATAAATAGGAAGCCATTCAAGACAGTTATACATTATGATCGCAACCTTGTCGTTCTTTTTGATCCCCCTTCCAAGAAGCATATTTGCAAATCTGTTTGCTTTTTCATCAAAAACCGACCAGGTAATATCTCTTCTGTAAGGTTCAAACCTGTTGGATTCGATAAGATCATATTCCTTCCAGGTACTCCTTCTTGTATCGTTTTCTTCCGGGTTTAACTCAATAAGAGCTACCTCATCACCATACAGCTTTGCGTTTCTTTCAAGTAGATCCATTACGGGCATTGCTTTATTCTCCTCATAAAAATATTATAATATAAAGCCGGAAGTTCATATTTTCCATACCGGTTTATAAAAAAGTTTTCTCCGACCTATAATATCACAATAAAGCTTAATGTACCACAAACTATTTACAAATTCGACTTCAATAATTAAAATATATGGTTGTATGGGAAAAGATAACAGGTAAGTAAAGACCATCTTTTTATCATCAACCGAAAAATTATTAAAGGAGGCGTGTGCCATGACTAAAATAGATATTATTTCAGGATTTTTGGGAGCAGGTAAGACAACACTCATTAAAAAGCTTATTACCGAAGCTTTTTCGGGACAGAAGGTAGTCCTTATTGAAAATGAGTTTGGTGAGATAGGTATTGACGGAGGATTTTTAAAGGATGCAGGGATCAATATCACAGAGATGAATTCCGGATGTATCTGCTGTTCGCTTGTAGGGGATTTTAAGGAGGCTTTGGTAAAGGTTATTGAGGAATATGCTCCGGACAGGATAATAATAGAGCCTTCGGGAGTAGGAAAGCTTTCTGATGTGGCAAAGGCAGTGGAGCGTGTCAATGAAAAGGAAGAATCCGTAACGATCAATTCACTTGTAGCAGTAGTTGACGGAACCAAGGCTAAGATGTATATGAAGAACTTTGGCGAGTTCTTCAATAATCAGGTAGAAAGTGCCGGAACAGTCATCATAAGCCGTACACAGAATATGAATGATGAAAAGTTGGATGCCCTTATGAGCATGCTTCGTGAACATAATAAGGAGGCAGTTATAATCACAACTCCCTGGGATGATATAAAGGGTGACCAGATATTAAGCGCGATGGAAAAGGGACATACTCTTGTTGATTCTCTTATAGAGGAGATGAAGAACCTCCCTGAGGAAGAGCATCATCACCATCATCATGATGATGGTGAAGAGGAGCATGAACATCACCATCATCATCACGACGATGAAGAGGAGCATGAACATCACCATCATCACCACGACAATGAAGAGGAGCATGGACATCATCACCATCATCATGGACATCATCATGCCGATGAGGTGTTCCAGAGCTGGGGTGTAGAGACGCATCATAAATTCGAAAGATCACAGCTTGATGATATACTTAAGGTTCTTGCAGATGAGGAGAACAGAGAATACGGCATCATATTGAGGGCAAAGGGAATGGTTCCCGACGCAGAGGGTAAATGGCATGAATTTGATCTGACTCCGGGAGAATATGAGATAAGAGAGAGTTCTCCGGATTATACGGGAAGACTCTGTGTGATCGGAGCAGAGCTTAAGGAGGATAAGGTAGCATCACTTTTTGGAATAAATTAAGCTGATGGATCAGAGTGATTTATTTTATTTTACCTTGTAAATTATCATAGCCTGAATAAAGAGGAAAGTATAATGATAGGAAGAAAAGAAGAGATTCCTGTTTATTTCTTTACGGGATTTCTGGAGAGCGGAAAGACAAGCTTTCTGAAGGAGACACTTAAGGACGATCAGTTTAAGGACGGACTGAAAACACTTCTTGTTGTATGCGAGGAGGGTATTGAGGAACTGACTGACAAAGAACTCTCTGAAAACATGTTTGAAATGAGGGTAATAGAGAATGAGGAAGACTTTACATACGAGAAGCTGGAAGCTTTTGACGAAGAGGTCGATCCTGAAAGAGTAGTAATAGAATATAACGGAACCTGGGATACCGATATGGCAATGGAGCAGATGCCTGAGCACTGGATGTTAGCTGAGGGTATAGCTACGGTGGATGCCTCTACATATGAAGCATATCTTAATAATATGAAGCAGATGATGACAAGGCAGTTCACCTACGCAGATCTTGTACTCTTTAACAGATGTACGGATTCGATGGATCTTGCGACATATAAAAGAACGGTCAGAGCTATAAACCGACGTTCACAGGTGATCTTTGAGATGACTGACGGAACAATGAACAATAATGTAAAAGAGGAGCTTCCGTATGATATCAATGCCCCTGTGATAGAGATAGAGGATGATGATTTCGGGATATGGTATCTGGATGCATTTGATAATCTTGATGCCTATTGCGGTAAGAAGGTCAGATTTAAGGGAATGGTAAGAAAACCAAGGATACCAAAACGGGATGTTTTTGTTCCCGGAAGGTTTGCAATGACCTGTTGTGCAGAGGATATTCAGTTTGTCGGCTTCCCCTGCCAGTGGAAGGATGCAAAAAAGCTTACCGACAAGGAATATGTGTATGTAACGGCAAAGGTCGGTAAGGTTATGAACAGACAATACGGACAGGAAACACCGGTATTATATGCACAAAAGGTAGAACACGCAGATCCTGCAGAGGAGGAAGTAGTTTATTTCCAGTAGGTTCTTTATCAGGGAAGGATAATATTATTATGCTTAAAAATTTTAATCCCGTAACAGAAAAAGAAAATATCATAAGATGGATCAGGGAATGGTTTGAAAAGAACGGAAAAAGTGCAAAGGCAGTCATCGGTATATCCGGTGGAAAGGATTCTTCAGTTACGGCTGCGCTTTGCGTGGAGGCACTTGGTAAAGACAGGGTAGTGGGTGTTCTTATGCCAAACGGGGTACAGAGTGATATAAGCGATTCAGAGGCTCTTGTTAAGCACCTCGACATTCAGAGGATAGCAGTCAATATAGGTGATGTTTTCAATACCTTTATAAATACTCTTGAAGCATCAATAGATAAGGATAAACAGGAGATATCAAAGGATCTTAGGATCAATCTTCCGCCAAGACTCAGGATGGCTTCACTCTATGCCATAGCTCAGTCCTTTCCCGAGGGTGGAAGGGTGATAAATACCTGTAACAGGTCAGAAGATTATATCGGCTATTCAACCAAGTACGGAGATGCAGCGGGTGATATGAGCCCTTTAGCGGGATATACCGTAACGGAAGTAAAAGAAATAGGAAGGTCTCTTAAGCTTCCTTCGTTTCTGGTGGATAAGACTCCGTCTGACGGACTCAGCGGAATGAGTGATGAGGATAAGATAGGTTTTACCTATGATACTCTTGATCGCTACATCCTTACAGGTGTCTGTGAGGATGCAACGATCAGGAAAAAGATCGACAGAATGCACGTTTTGAATCTTCATAAGCTTAAAACGATCCCTTATTATGATCCGGGAATCTATTGATCCTGTATAGAGGAATAGAATTCCTTTAATACATAGTAGGCTATCTTTTTATGCTTTTTATCGGGAGAAAGAAGTCCCTTTCGGTTGTAATAGCCCTGCTTAAAGGAAGTCCTTCTCGGACATCTGAAGTCATATAATATCCAGGGAGTCATACCCTTTATATAATCCGTATTGATAAGCTTTCTCAGCTGTTTGTCATAGACATAGGCCTGACATTCCTCGCTTCCCTTGTCATCTATAGTACCATGATGATCGGGATATGCATCCGCACCGAATTCGGTTATTATCACGGGCTTGTCGGGAGAGCTGTTTTTAAGAAGCTCAGTCAGTTTGTTAAAATCCGGGGTATACCAGCCGCAATATTCGTTTATCCCAATTATATCCAGATAATTAATAAGCCTGTCAGATATCATATTTTTTTCGGAATCTATAAGACAGGCGGCTGAGATGAGGCGGCAAGGATCCATTTCCCTTGCTGTTTTGGCAAGATTGCTCATAAACTCAAGCCTTTCATCTGTATCCGCATTTTCATTTCCCACAGACCAGATTATTACGCTGGCTCTGTTAAAGTCTCTTTTTATAAGCTCTTTTAACTGGTTTTGCGCATCATCAAAGGTTTCCTTCTTTGAGAATCTTATGGCCCAGTATACAGGAATCTCTTCCCATAAAAGAATTCCAAGTTCATCAGCAAGACGAGCTGTATTTTCGTGATGGGGGTAATGCGCAAGTCTTATCAGATTACAGCCCAGTTCCTTTGCTGTCCTGATATTTTCAATCCTTTCCTCATCTGTCAGGGCTCTGCCGTTTGCCATACTTTCTTCATGGCAGCAGATACCCTTTAAATATATGGAATTGCCGTTTAATAAGATGTTTTTGCCTTTTACAAGGATTTCTCTGAAGCCCGTTCTGTCAGTGACCATATCCTCCATACAGGAGAAGCTGACATTATAAAGCTTGGGATCCTCAGGAGACCAGAGTTTTGGTTCGCAATAGATCACTCTTTCGCCATATCCGTTGCTTATTTCAATCTCCTCATGCAGATTCATTTCATCAATACTGAACCTTCCGACAGCACTTATTTCTTTGCTGAGCTTTACTTTTACAAGTATCTTGTTATAGCAGCCGTCGGGAACAAGACTGACACAAAAATCATTGATAAATATTTCCGGGAGACGCAGTATATCTATATCTCTGTATATTCCTCCGTAGTTAAACCAGTCTGTATTTTCTGTCGGAACCTGTTCGGGACGTCTGGTGTTATCGGAAACTATAACTATACGGTTGCTCTGTTTAAGATGATCCGTCATTTCGAAAAATGCAGGGGTAAAACCTCCCCTGTGCATCCCAAGGTAAACGCCGTTTAAGAATATCCTTACTACATAATTGGCGGCTCCTATTTTCAGAAAGATCCTTTCGTTATCACGTCTTATAAGATCAAAAGTCCTGGTAAAGACCATGGG
>JAILEM010000083.1 GCA_024687745.1 Lachnospiraceae bacterium | reverse complement strand
TTGGATTTGATGCAGGTTTTATCAATGGCATAACGATATATGGAATCTCTTGTATCACAAATGCTGCTATACCTATAAACGATATTCCCAAGTAATAGTTCTTGAACAAATGTAAAAACTTTATCATATTACCCGTCCTCGTTAAAAACTGTAATATATTTGAAATTAGTTTTCCATTTGACCTCAAATCGGTTCTTTTACTTTTCCCCTGTACATAATATCAAAATTGAAACTACTATATAACCTGCAAGCGCTATACCCGAGCTTTCTATTCCAAACTCTCCCCCTGTTATCAGAAAAGACTTTGATTTCAAAACATATGTGATCATCGCTTCATTATTTGCCTTTTCACTTATAAAAAGCCCACCGCCTATAATGATTATATTCCACAGAGCATGTACTATCCCACTGTTCCATACCGATCCACTATTTATTACTATCAAGGAGAACATGATTCCGACACCTGTTCCGGCACAAATAACCAGTATATTGCTAAGTAATGAATGATCTGTTCCTAGTATATGTACGAATCCGAATATTGCAGACGGAACAATTATAGCTATTACCCTGTTCCAGCACTTCTCCATTAAATGAAATATAAATCCTCTGAAAACCATCTCTTCTACAAAACCTGCCGCTATTCCGTAATAAAATACAGCATGGCAAACTACATCTGCTATTTGAGATGTATTCATATTCGATGAAACAAATTCACCTTTAACCAAAAGCAGGTAAATGCCCTTGATACTAAAAGGTAAAACAATGGCAACTATTACCCAAATAGGTTTGATTGAAAATCCGGGCATCCCCAGTTCATCAGGTCTTAACTTTAGTACCTTCTTGCCAAATAGTCTAAGTGCGAAAAAGACCGGTGCCAAATATAATATACAATTAATCATGCTGCTTATTGCAATTGGCACCCCTGCATTAAGGATCACATTTGATACTGCCCCGGAAAAGACCTGTGCAAATATGAGTGTAAGTATAGCGGTAATGCTTCCTCCTATCAACTTACAGATACTTATCGTTTTTTTCTCCGAACTGCTATTCATAATATTTCCATTCCCTTTTAATTGTTGTTTTCCATATTATCACAACTTATTTACTACTTCCTAATATAAAACTTTTCCTATTCTTAAATGTACCTTAACTGTTCCTTAATTCGTTTTCAAAGTATTCGGCAAAGCATTTTCATCGCCCGGCAGTAATCATTTCATGAATCGCTCTTGCTATACTATCTTAAACATGCCTCAGCCAACATTGAATGCGAATCTTAACTTTTTGCTGTTTTCCGACTCATATCTTTAATACTCCGTCTTTATCTCATCTATCCCATATGCATTCTTAAAAACCATCAGATATGTATCAGAGGTGATCAGCATCACTTCAGTAAAATACCCATCTACCTTACTTTTGAACCCGGCAACCTTCTCCCCGGTACAGATTGAAGCCTTTATAACCGGATACTGTGTCTCCGGATCATACGGTATTGAGAATTGTTTCATTTTCTTCTTTGTGTCCTTCGTATGGGACATTTAAAGTAAATATATCTCATATAATACGAACATATATTCTTATATTTTGTGTCCGGTTTTATCATCCGCTCAACATCTAGCGGTTGATATATCCGTACAAATGTTCTATTATATCAATACAAACATCTGTTCGTTTTGAAAGGAGGCTGCCATGGAAAACAATAAGATAATCGCGGTTGATTTTGACGGAACCCTTAGTTTCGGTACATGGCCGGATGTGGGAGAACCCAACGTTCCACTCATAGAACAGCTTAAAGACCTTAAGAGCAGGGGCAACAAGCTCATACTCTGGACCTGCCGTGCCGGTGAGGCACTTGATCTTTGGAATATCCTGACATACAAGAGAAAAAAGGCAGCTATCTTACCGAAAATGGTATACTGATGAAAATAGACGATTTTTCAAGGATGCTCATCTTAAATGATGACACAAGAATACCGATAGATGATATCATATCAATAAACAGTCCTGTATTTAACGCTTTAAAAGAGGAAACGTCAGATATGCCGGAAATGATCGAGAGCCGGTCTATACTGCAGGAGTTGAGGTGATAAACTATGTATAATCTTCAAGAAGTCTTTCCAGGATACACTTCTTTTCTCTTTGCTCTTCAAGATATGCATCTATCCCCATTTCTTTTGCTTTCTGCATATCTTTTCTCTGATTCCTGTGCAGCACAAGGGTATCATAGCTGTCAAAGCCATCATAATGCCTACACGGGTACTCCGAACATTCAAAGCAGTATTGAAGATTACCATGCCTTACACTACATGGCGCCATTGGACACATTGCTGCACAAAAACTATCCTTAAAACAGCCATTGCAGTTGCCTTGCAGGCGATATCCACATAAACCGCAATTCAAGCCGCACAATGAAAACATATCATCGGTTCTGTTAAAATCTTTAAGCCTCATAATGACCTCTTATTCTTCCTGATCGCAGCCAATCTATCCATATCCCCATGCTCGATCGCTTGCTCCAGTGCCTTGATGATCTTAGCCTTTCTTTTTAAGAAATCCGGGCCGGACAGGTGAATACCGGAGGTATGGTGGGTATTGAAATAGCAGTCACAGGTCAGATGTTCTACAAAGAACTTTAATTCGATCAG
>JAILEM010000076.1 GCA_024687745.1 Lachnospiraceae bacterium | reverse complement strand
TACTCTTACGTCTGTTGTAGTCTTGACATATTCCTTGGCAACAGCCTCTTCCTCAGCTTCAAGCTGCTGCTGTTCAAGCTCTGCCGCAGCTGCTGCCGCAGCGGCCTCCTCCTGCTCCCTTGCCTCAGCCTCGGCCTTTGCTGTCTGATCGACTACGGCAAAGGTCATATAGTTACTTGCTATATCTCCCTGCTTAACATATACATTTACCGTTCCCTCAGCGCCGGTATGAAGGGCAACCTGTGTATTGTCCTCGCTGGCGGATGAGAAGACAGCTGTTGTATCATCTACGAAAAATTCAAGATCTTTAAGTTTTATATCCTCAGGACTTGCCGATACGACAAACATATAATCAGAGTTGACATCTAACTCAGTCTCCTGGAAGGTCGGTGTAAGTGTGAGAGTCTCAAGCTTTTTCCTGCTCAGTACAAGGATCAGGATGACCGCTATGATGATTATCAAAAGTGCCAACAGACCCATTACCATTAAAAGCTGCATTTTTTGTCTTTTCTTCATTATTATCTCCTAATCTATTAAACAACAAAAACTAACATGCCGCCCTCCCTTTTGTTTTTTTAACAAATACAGGTAAAGACAGCCGTCAATGTCTACAAATTATTTATTCTTACATCAATCTATAATAACACATCATAAAAAAAATAAAAGGGTTTTTCCTATAAATCTTAGTGTTTTTCTTAAAATACAAAGAGAATTTCCTGTCGCTTAAAAACACATATCCGTATATCAAAATCCCAAAAGTCCATCAACTCTTCCCGATCAATGTTCATTTATTTAAACTCTACCTTATTTTATGTTTTTTATTATTGACATTATTTTAATTTATGTTTATAATAACAAACGTTGAGGGGTTACGTTTTTAATTAATCAGGGGAAAACAAGTGCAAAAGGCTGTAGTACTTAAGCCTGATACCGTATCGATTCTTGAAAAAATGGGGAAACAGATAAAGCTTGCCAGACTCAGAAGGAAGCTGGCAGTTGAAGATGTGGCTGAAAATGCCGGGATCAGTAGAACTACGGTATGGGCGATCGAAAAGGGGTCATCTAAGGTTTCTATGGGAGCATATGCCGCTGTTCTGCATGTGCTTAATAATTCTGACTCCGATCTTTTGCTGATAGCTAAGGAGGATGCCTACGGAAGGGCTCTTCAGGATAAGGAATTACTGATATCGGGCAGGGCTCCGAGAAGGAAATGAGACAGGTCTTATACAAAATCCTGTACGTATCTTAATTTGCTTATATGGGTGGGAGATTTTATATAAAAAGGGCTGCGAAGACAAAATGTCTTCACAGCCCAAAACGCTTTATACAAAGGACTTTCCGAGTATATCCGAAAGGTTATCCTGTATCGCTCCCGCCACATCGGGTTTATTCATAGAATATACATGAACATTCTTAATACCGTTCGCATACAGATCTATTATCTGATCCGTTGCATAGGCTATTCCCGCCTGCTTCATCGCATCGGGATCGTTACCGAAATGATCCACAAGGCTTTTAAATCTCTGCGGCATAAAGGAGCCGGACAGCCTGATCGCTCTCTCTACCTGATTGGCCCTTGTTATCGGCATTATCCCCGGAAGGATGGGAACCGTTATCCCGGCTTCCCTGATCTTATAGAGGAAATTATAGAAGAGGTTATTGTCAAAAAACATCTGGGTCGTCAGAAATTCTGCTCCCGCTTCGACTTTTTCCTTAAGATGTCTTATATCCTCCTTCTGGTTGACGCTGTCGGGATGTATCTCAGGATAGCAGGCAGCGCCTATGCAGAAGTTATCTCCCATATCCCTGATATCCGCTATTAAGTCGGTCGCATATCTGTAATCCCAGCTGTCAGGGTCTGACTCCATAAGCTCAGGAGTAAGATCTCCCCTTAAGGCCATGATATTCTCTATACCTGCTTCTTCCATGGCCTCTAACCTCATCCTTACCGTATCTTTTGTAGAGGACACACAGGTTAAATGCGCAAGTGAGGTCACACCCTTTGATTCCTTTATATTTCTTGCTATATCAAGGGTATACTGACTTGTTCCCCCTCCCGCTCCGTAGGTTACACTTACAAAGGTCGGCTTAAGCTCTGCTATCTCTTCCGTTGCTGTCCTTACGCTTTCATAATTTGTGTCTGTCTTTGGCGGAAAAACCTCAAACGAGAGTCCGCATTCGTCTCTTTTTAATATATCGATTATCTTCATATAAATCCCTTTCTTTACACAAAGATCCTCCAACACCTTAATGTCGGAAGGTATTTTTTCTACCGAATCATTATATCACAATATTTATTCAAAAAAAGACTCATCGCAAGCGGTATCTTATTTCTGTTTTCCGTTTTCTGCTCTCCGCTGTCTGACTTAAAGCTTAATAATGATATTAAAAAACTACTCATAAACTGTGCATATTTTGTTTTTATTTGCAGTGAATCTGTGGAAAAAGATAAAAAAGTTCTCATTTTGTCTGATAATTTCATCCACAAAGATATGTTTCGTTGCATTATGTGCAATAAAATGATATTCTTTGACTATAATCTGCTATCCTATAATGAAACGAACAGCTTATTTCTCAGCCATTATTCAACGAGGTAACCGATATGCTATTAGATTTCCTCCTTTAACAGAAGCTTCAAAAAAATAAAGGGGATATCTCCAAGGGAGTTCAGGAAGGCCATGCGCGGACAGACCTGAAAAAGCTTACTCTTTTGACACAATTCGACAGATATATTATTATATAATTTACCATGAAAACAAATGATAAAATAAACAACGAACTTTATAAATGGATATCAGAGACTTCCATGGATTTTACCGATGATCCTTCCTTTGCGGATGAACTATGGGAAAGGATGCTAAAATCCGATGCCCTTTATAAGGAAGTAAGCTATTATCATGACCATAACGATTTTCTGTGCGAGCTGTCAGTAAAAAACATGACAGTCGTTGATATCCTGATCTGGCAGATCGACAGGTTCAAGGCCGCGATCGACGAAGGAAAATTCGGTTTGAAGTATAACAGCAGCGAAATGGTGTTAAAGGCCTTCTATACAATGTATGATGTACTGGCAGATCCCGAAGGGTACTTTGAGCATTTCAGGTCAGAGACAGGAACTGACTATGAGGGAAAAACAAGCTGTTTTACCAAGCCCTCCAAAAGTTGATTATTTCCGGAGATCATATAAATGGCAGATAACAAAAGCCAGGGAAAAAAGATGGTGAGGAGAAAACTCACCCCCGAAGAGATAAAAGCAAGAAAAAAACAGAATAAGAACAATAAAAAACAGGGTTCGACAATAGACTTTTCCGTCGGTGAGGATGTACTTGACAATAACCTTAGTACTCACACGGATGCTTCAGGCAATTCAGACGCCGGGGCTTCGATCGGATCAACCGGTGCACATACAAAGGACACCGGAGGTTTGGGACAGGAGAGTTCAAACAAGCCTTTAAAGACTAAATCCGGCAAAACCTTTGTCAAGACCGAGGATATGAATAATCCCGCCAGGAAATTCAACAAAGATAAGGCTGAGAGGAACAGAGCCGAGAAAAGCCGGGAAGAAAGAGATCTTGAGGATATAAACTATTATTCAAGAGATATCAGGAAGGAAAGGAAGGACCAGCAGTTCAGGGTTTTCAGTGTTATCGTATTCTGTGTAGAGATCACTGTCTTTGTGATCCTTCTTTGGGTACTCATTCATTTTGTAACAAAGCTTAACAATAAAGATTTTGATCTGGATAATGCCACAGAAGCAGGTGAAGAGACAGCAGAGAGTGCAGACGGATCCGCAAACGGTAATTCCGTGAATGTTGATAATGAAAGATTCTCGCTAACCTGCACGAAGGTCGGACTTACCGATGATTCAGACGGGAATCCTGCTGCCCTTATATATTTCAGCTTTGTGAATAAGACTTCGGAGCCTTTAGCTCTCTCTGAGGTTTTCGCACCGATCGTTACCCAGGACGGGCAAAGCTGTGAGACCTTTGCTTCGATCGCCGAGCCTCCCGAGGAATTCTATAATAAGGATGTTAAGGTATCGGAAGGAACTCCCATAGATGCCTGCTATTCGGTTAAGCTATATAACAAGGAGTCTCCTCTTTCGCTTACGATACATGATAACTACGAAACCTTCTCCGATATAGGAACGACCATAATACCGCTTAAATAGAATGGATCAATTCTTTGCAAGCTGTTCGTTAAGCCAGCCCACCCTTTCCTCTGCCCAGCTGTAATTCTGCATGTATATACCCTGGTAGAGGGCAATGGCATCTTTGTTTTTCCGAAGAGCCATGTAGTAATCGCAGTTTATCTTTCCGGGTATGACGGCATAGGCATTACGTGTATGAAAGAGCATATCCTCGTGTCCTATCTTAGCAAGTGTATCCTTAAGATCTGACCAGATGTGCCTGAAATATCCCATCTTGGACTTTGAATCATTTGTCATCTCATCCTCCCAGAGGATGCTGCATATCTCCGTTGTCGTACAGGTTGCGCCATTTAGATCGATCAGATAGGCAAGGACCTCCTTAGTATAGCTTCTCTTGAACTTTAAGGGTTGTCCCTTATAGAAGACCTCAAAATTTCCAAAGCATCTTATAAAGAGATCATTCTTTTCAAGATCTATCATTTTCCTTACAAAGGCAGCGTTATCAACTTCCTTATCAGGCTCCCTGGTTATCGGGATCCTCAGATGATCATAGACCTCTCTTATCTTAGTCTCACCCGCAGGCTTTAATATATATCCGGATACGTAGAGCTGATGTGCCTCATAGGCATATTCCTTATATGCCGTCACCATGACTATGTTGACCTTGGGATTTATGTTCTTTATTTTGGAAGCGAGCTTAAGTCCGTTCATTCCAGGCATCTGTATGTCAAGAAAGACTAATTCCGGCTTTTTTTCATCCATCTGCTTCAGTGCATCGATATAATTATTGGAAATCGTTATATCCGCACTTTTATCAACATTTTTGATAACTCTTTCAAGCTGCTTTGACGCAAACACCTCATCATCCACTATAAGTATGTTATTCATTAAGTATACCGCTTTCCGTTTTTATTTTTTTAAAGGCATTTCCCAAATGAACTCTGTTTAGGGATCCAAAGACAGGTATCATCCGGGGATCTTAATGAGTACGCCGGCCCCGGCACCCACACTGCTCTTTATTTCAAAGCTTCCTTTGCACATCATCTCAAGCCTTGTTTTGACATTGTTGAGCCCAATATGTACTTCATCATCCATATCAATGCTCTCAGGGTCAAACCCCACTCCGTCATCAATGACTTCTATAACGTGATCTGATCCTGATCTGTATGTTTTTATCCAGATCGTACCCCCCGGCGGATACTTCGCCCGTATGCCGTGTCTGATCGCATTTTCAACAAGGACCTGAATGGTAAAGGCCGGAACCTTAAAATCCACATCCTCAATTTCCTCTATATCCTTTATGGTATCTCCAAATCTCTTCTTCTGCATATAGAGATAGTTGTCCACAAGCTCTAACTCATCCTTCAGATCTATGCATTCCGTCTCACTCATGTTATCGACCGTGTTTCTTAAGAAGCCTGCAAAATGTCTGATAGTCTCTACGGCTTCGGGATTATCCCTGCACATCTCCTCGATAACAAGAAGGCTGTTAAAAATAAAATGAGGCTGGATCTGATTATTGAACAGCCTTATCCTCTTTTCATTGAGCTTCTTTTCCTTTTCCAGGATATCCATGGAATATTTGGCTTCATAACACAGATACACCGCTACCATGAATATCGTTATTGAAATATTTATAAGAGAGATCCCGTATACAAATACCTGAATTATTATTGCTGTTAATATGACAAATATACTGAAAAAAACAGCCGCCCTCTCATATCCCGCAAACAGCTTATAATATCTTATAAGGGTGATCATGAATATCAGTACACAGACTGCCGACAATAATTCCTGAACCCAGAAATAATCAGTCCTGAAGTATCTGTTACCTGAATCAAAATCATAATAGAAGCCAAAAATACGTGAAAGAATAAGCAAAAGGATCAGCAGGAAGCATAAGACATATTCTATCTTAGCAAAGAGAAGCGTACCGCGCTTTAACCGTCTTGAAAGCACCTCGTTGTAAATATTGACACCCGCGATGATAAAGATAAAAGAAAACAAAAAGACCATAAAATTACTGATCCTTACCATGTAGTATCCAAGGGTAGAGGTATCGCCCCTGAATATCCATGCGCAGACATCGCTTATAAGAATAATGGCGTTACTAAAGAGTAAAGCCAGCATCTTATTGGCAAAATCATCTCTGTGCTTTCTTTTATAACTGACGCCAACCGACATAAAGAGGCACAGAAACACCCCCCATATTTCAAAGGCGATATGAAGTACCCTGATTATCATGTCTAATACCCAAATGAAAGTACTATATACGAAAGATCATTCCATGTATAATATGAAGCCCCTATGCTGGTGTAATTTTCATTCATTATATCAGCTCTCGTGGTCGTATAATTCTGAAGTCCCGCCATTGCCTCATTGGGGCTTGCACTCTTGGGAACGGCTGCTATGGATTCTGCCTTGTAAAACTGTGGCGCAACTGTATTGAAGCTTGAAAGATCAGGTCTGATATTTGCAAAAAACCAGGCGATCTCCTTGGCCCTTATATCCGCGACCTTGCAAAGGCTCGTATTCTTGGTGCATTCGGGAATGTTATAGGCTTTTCTTACCTCATTGACCTTGGCTATAAGCTCATCACATCTGTCTGAGGAATATTCTCCCGCAAGATATATCTGGCATTCGTCCACATCAAAAAATGAAGGTGTGCGATCCATTACCTTGACCTTGGCCACCGCAGTGACATTACCCGCAGTTGCGGTAACTATAGTCTCGCCCTCCTTTATTCCCGTAACCGTTGCGGTATTTCCATTACCCGTAACAGAGGCTATCTGAGGATCCGCACTCTTCCATACAAGGCTTCCCGACCCTCCGACTATCGATGCATTTAAGGTTCCTGAATCAGGTGTTCCTGTTGTACCGTCTGAATTTAGATAAATGAGAAGCCTCTCAGGCCTCATTATAGCTCCGTCTCCCGAACCACTCCCCGATCCGTTTATACTGTTTTGAGATGTGGTCTGTGCGGGTGCGTTACTGTCAACTGAGGAGCTGTCAAAGGCAGGGATAGTGGAAGGCTGTGTCCCCTGTCCGGTATTTTCAACCTGGATATTTGAGGGTATATTTGCCCTGCCGTTATTTGGAGGTATGGCGGTCGGAAGCGCGTTTAACACCTCTTGCGAGGTTAAACCCTGAGAACTGCTGTCCGAAGAAGCCCCTGCGCTCTCTGTCGAGGATGTGCTGCTGTTTGGTGCCTGTGAGTTCTGATCCCCTTCAAAAGCAAAATTATTATTTGTATTTGATCCGGCTTCGGAATCACCTCCCGACTTATTACAGCCTGCCATAACAAAAGCAAATATGAGCATGATAAAGAAAACTAAAAGTTTTCTCTGAATATCTGCAGTTTTTGATCTTTTCCCTATTTTATCTTCCAATCTCAAATGATCTACCCCTTAAAATCTCTTTGAAATAATCTTTGCCGCTATATTAAATATCGGATTTTCATAGCGTTTTTTAACCTTTTTGAGCTCATCTCTTATTTTAATCCCCTGAGGGCAGTGCATCTCGCATTTTCCGCATTCGATGCATTTAGAGGCTACGGTTGTTTCCTTTTTCATTGCCGTACACATAAAATATTCCCTGAAGCCGTTAAAATAGTTGTCAAGATAGGATACGTTATAGCATCTGAAGCTTCCCGGAATATCCACGCCGTTGGGACAGGGCATACAATAAGAACACCCCGTGCAGGGAACCTTTATCCTCTCCTCAAAGGCCTTCTTTATGTTCTCTATAACCTCTCTGTCACTCTCTCTAAAGGAACCTGCCTCACATTCAGAGGCTATCCTTATGTTTTCATCAAGCATTTCCATGGAATTCATTCCGGATAATATGACCGATACATACTCCTGATCCCACAGCCATCTTAAGGACCATTCTGCTGCGGAATACCCTCTTTCGGATTCGTTAATGACTTTAAGCGCCTTCTTGGGAAGGTCATTGGCAAGTCTTCCGCCTCTTAAGGGCTCCATTATGATGACGGGTATGCCCTTTTTACCGGCAGCCTCCAATCCCTTCCTTCCGGCCTGGGAGTTTTCATCCATGTAATTATACTGTATCTGGCAGAAATCCCAGTCATAGGCATTTAAAAGTTCAATAAAATCATCTGTATTTCCGTGATAAGAAAAGCCGATATTTCTGATCTTCCCCTCTTTTTTTAACTCCTCAAGCCATTCAAGCGCTCCCCTGTTCACAAGCTTTTCCCAGGTTGCCTTATCGGGAAGCATATGCATGAGATAGAAATCCACGTAGTCAGTCTTTAACCTTGAGAGCTGCTCGTTAAAATGCTTCTCCATCTCATCTCTTGTCTTCATCATGTAATGAGGAAGCTTTGTCGCTATATTTATCTTTTCTCTGACGTTATTTTTGGAAAGGACCTCGCCAAGCGCCTGCTCGGATCCCGAATAGATATAGGCGGTGTCAAAATAATTCACACCCTGATCTATGGCGTGCATTATCTCTTTTTCGACTTCTTCCATATCAAAACCGTTACCGCGCTTCTTAAACCGCATACAGCCAAAACCAAGTGCAGATAATCCGTGTCTGAAATGCATAGGCTCTCCTTTCGCTTATTTGTCCTAACTTAGGTACTTTTCCTTATTTTACTCTCTTACCCACAACTACGAGTCTTCCGTTATCCACATGGTAGGCGCACACGGAAAGTGTTATGAACTCATCCCCGAATTCCGCCGTTACGCCTGTGTCATAGAGACCCATTCTCTTGATGTTTATATAAAAGTCGTCGAATTCCTCCTTGGTTCCCGCCTCGAAGAATTTATAATACTTAAAAACATCATTCTGGCTCTTATTATATACCTGCGAGAGGAATACGGAAATGACTTCATACTCTCTTTCTTCATACAGAGACTTGAATTTTATGATCCTGTGCTCTTTTTCGTAATCCTCTTTCCTCCACTTATCAAGCGACCCAAACATGGAGCCGTTTCTCATGTTATGTCCGTGGATTATCAGATTTGTTGAAGGGGAGGTTCCGTCCTTATAATAGTTTAGCTTGGTCCCGTCTCCGACTGTGGAATCGGTGTCCATTATAAGGCAGCCGGCTGAGCTGTAATTTTTGTTAAAATCCCTGTCAAGATAGTATTCTTCATCGTTCATCGTCTGCATGACCGGATAATCTATCACGGTTCCTTCTATCGAAAGATAGCCTATAAGATCATTGTTCTTCTCATAGAGCTCCTGCATCTCAGGAAGCATTGCGGGTGCCTCATACACCTTGTCTTCCTCCTCAACCTCCTTTGCGCTCTGCTCTATGAATACCGGTATTTCATCGCTTGTTGCCACATCAACCGGTATATAATCATCATCTACTATGCTTATGACGGGGTCATTATCTTTATTTTTTCTCAGAAGCTCTTTTAAAAAAAGCATTCCCGGATGAGCGTTTTCCCCATCCTCCGCTTCTCTTCTCGATCTTAATGAGGTAGTTGCCCTGCTTCCCGAATATCCTTCATAGTAATAATCATAGCCTACTATGGATGCACAGAGCAAAAATACGATATATAAACTCGCAAAAACAAGTGGAGCAAATTCCGTTCGCCCCACTTGTTGATAGCTGTCGTTAAGTTTAACTGTCCCCCTTATCAATCCTTTTTTCATAGTGATCATCGCTGTGTATCAGTGATCCAAATGAGCTCTATGACCGTTCCCCTTCCGGTCTAAGATCATCAATAAAGATCAGTTGCTTAATACTTCCAGTCATAGTCATCCTCTTCTATGACTTCACCCTCATTTTCCTTATTATCAGATGTCTCTTCCACTTTGGCTTCCTCTGCCTCCGTGTCAGCTGTATCTTCTTCCATATCTGTTTCAGCATCGTCTGAAGCTGATGCATAACCTGTTTCCATATCCGTATCCTCTGCAAAGCTGTCAGAATCCGCATCAAAGCCTGAAGCAGCTCCTTCTCTACTGTCTGTTCCGGCTACAGCCGTTACAGGCTTTGCTATCCTTACCGCATAGAATACAGCTCCTGCTGCACTTAAGAGCATGAGTAAAAAGATTCCGTATATCGCCTTGCTCTCACCTGTCCTTGGAACCGAATCAAGTCCCGAACCCGAACCGCCACCGGAGGTCCTTGCAGTAGTTCCTGTTCCTGCGGTCGTCTTTGCAGTACTGCTTGATGACTTGCTTGACGAAGTCCTTGATGAAGATGATGAGGAGGAGGAAGTAGAACTTGATGTTGTTATGGCCTTGTAGGTTCTTGCACCTGAGACTGCTACCGTCCTCGTTCCGCTTGTTATTGAATTATCATCATCCCAGTATTTTATCTTATAACCTGATGCGGGTGTTGCCTTAAGTGTAAGGCTCTGTCCGTTGAGTGCATAATAGCTTGAGTTAGTCGTTGTTCCGCTTCCGGTTATCGTTCCTGTTATATTATCTCCGGTTACGTTTATCTTATAAACAGGGATCTCTGCAGAAGCATAAAGTGAGGTCTCTGTGGTACCGCTCGTTGTTGCCTGCGGATAGACATAGGCCATGACCGTCTCTATATCGTTACCGCTGCTTTTGAACTTATCCTGGTTGGAATTTATCAGGGATAATAATCTCGTACTGGATACGGATCCTCCGTCTTCAATATTAAAGCCTCCAAGGGTATTACCGCCGTAGACAAATTTCACATATCCGCTCTTAACGCTTGATATATCATCCTTGTCCGTCCTTACCGCTCCGGGAACGTCTATCGCTACCGTGTTTGTGGTACTGCTATAAGTGATCGTTGGAAGTTCATATACGTTTATGGCTGCGGTTCCCGATACATCATTTCCGTTTTTATCAGACTTAGCAAGCGTTGCCGTCAGATTGGTGGTTCCCACCTTAACACCCTTTATCACCTTACTTGAGCTGTCATAGGTTGCGATCGAGGTATCTGCAACAGACCAGGTAGCATTAGCTGCATCATAGGAGGATGTCCCCGGTATGATCGTAGCTGCTGCCGTTACACTGCTTATGCTGTATCCAACAGTAACATAGAGGTCATCCGGACTTGTTGTAACTGTTATACTCTCAACCGGGACGATGATCTCAACTTCTTTG
>JAILEM010000070.1 GCA_024687745.1 Lachnospiraceae bacterium | reverse complement strand
GCTGCCACGAGTACGCATCAAACGTACCCTCGGTAACGTAACGGAAGATCTTTACCTTCGGATTGGTATTGCCCTGTCGTAAGATACGACCTTCCTGCTGTTCAATGTCAGACGGTCTCCAAGGCACTTGCTACGGGTAATCCGTACATTAAGGAAAAGATGGATCTCGATATACAGGTTAGCAAGCTGAAGCTCATGAAAGCGAACCATACCAGTCAGAAATACCGACTGGACGATAATATCGCAAAGAATTATCCGCAGCAGAAATCAGCGTTAAAAGAGCGTATAGCCGGAATGAAGGCAGATGTCGCAACCTATAATGCCAACAAGCCTGCAGATAAGGATATCTTTACCATGACGGTAGCCGGAAAGACCTATGATGACAGGAAGGAAGCCGGGACAGCGATTATTGGAATCTGCAAGGAAATGAAGCAGGCCAATGTGGCCGTGCCAATCGGTGAGTATTTGGGCATGAAGATGAATGTAACCTTTGATTCATTTTTCAGAAAGTTTACGCTGAACATGAAGGGGAAACTTAGCCATGAAGTGGAGATTGGCTCCGATCCGTCCGGTAACATCACTCGCATCGGGAATGCCATGGAATCCATGACAAAACAGCTTGAGGATGCGATTGCAAAGCTCGCCAATGTGGAACAGCAGCTTGAAACCGCAAAGATTGAGGTAGAAAAGCCGTTCCCGCAGGAACAGGAGCTTAACGATAAGCTGACAAGGCTTGCGGAACTGAACAGCCTGCTTGATATGGATGAAAAAGGCGAGGATGCAGTTGATCTCGATGAAGATGCGCCAAAGCCGGAGCCGGAGAAAAAAACAGCAGAGCAGACTGAGACAGTAGTGCCGGCACAGGAGGCCACCACAGAGGCAGAACACATATCGGAGGATAAGGCTGAAATAAGCGAAAAAGCTGAGGAGGCTGATATATCAGAAACAGAGGATATGGGGAACCCTGCAACAAAACCGGAGACAAAAGAGGAAAGACCGTCCCTTATCGCAAGGCTTAATGAGAAGAAGGCGGTTGTAGCTGCCATGGATCAGAAAGCGCCTGCGGTAGCAAAGAAAAAAGAAGAGGTTATATCATAAGATTAAAAGGCTTCGGGGAGTATCTCCGGAGCCTTTTGGAAAGGAGCGGAAATGGCAAAAGACGAAACAAAAGGCGAAAGCCTTAACGATACCGCTGTTATCAGCGCATTTAAAGATAAGACCAAGGAGAAGTTCCATGAACTTGACGGCATGGATCCCGAAACGATAGAGGCTAATGTCAAAAAGATAGTGCAGGGCATAGTGAATGATTACGGATTGGATGTAACTATTGAGGATGTCGTTGTATCCGGCAGTCGTTGCAGAGGTCTGGAGGAGAAAGGAGCTGACCTTGATGTGGTGTTGTATTACAGCGGCTCGGTGAGGGAGGACGATATTTTTAACACTCTTCATCAGAGCGATATCATTATGGGGGGCGTAAACCTTGATATAAATCCGATATCACAGGAGCAACACGGAAGCCTTTCGGAATATCTGACCGGAGTGGAAGCGTACCTTGCCGAAAAGCAGGCTCAGATGATGCAGGAAGCACAGCAGCGTAACACAGAGATAACCTATACCGTTGCGGAGTGCGGCGAATTTCACAGCATGGGAGCCTATCATGAGGGAATTGCCACGATAGAAGAAGCAAAAGCTCTGTTTGAAGGCATCCGTGAAAACCATAGTAATATGATTCCTGCTGTCGGTATCAATATACATGAAGCCGGGACACCGGAGATAGATGATGTGCAGATGGATGTCCTCTACGGAAACACCATAGATCTTGATAATCTGCGGTATGTTCCTCAGATATGGAATGATCAGGAGGGATTGTCAAAGGTCGGACAGATCATAGATACTTTCCCGGATGCAAAGGTAGTTGGAGAACTGCCTGGATTAACTGTGCAGGATAGAGCGCAACCGGATATGGATGCTGTCAAGCCGGTATATGTTGATGAAGCTGCGAAGCTGGCGGCGGAGATAGACCGCTTTTCCAGTGACTTTGATCCCTATGAGTACAAGGATACGGTCGATAACTGGGAACTGCAGGTGCAGAATATAGCCGATGATATAAGAAATGGTAACTCTGCGGATTATAAGAAGTACCTGGGAACTGTGATAGAAGAGAGCGATAACATCGAGGATGTCCGTAAAGCGGCGGAGCTTCTTGTGAAGTTGGCTGAGTACAAGCCACTTGCCAAAGTGGAGGAGCTTGAAGAGGTAAATCTTAACCAGATCGACAATGTACTCAGCAACACGGTTCCAAAATCCGAGGAGAAAAGGGAAGCCCGGCAAGCAGAGCAGGAACGCTTGGAAGAGCTGCAACGCATCGAGGAAGAGGAAAGAAAACGCAGGGCAAGAGGGGAACGCCCATCACTACGGGCGAGACTTGCGGCCAAGAAAGCTATAGTAGCTGCAAACAGTGCGGTCCCCCAAAGAAGTAAACAGCGAGAGGCGCAGGAAGCAGTAGCTTCACAGAGAGATATATAAGTTTAGGGGTGTGGGACTTCGGTTCTGCACCTCTTTTTTTATAAAATCATAAAATAAGAGCTTAATATTTGGCTTGATATGCTTAAAAAATACTTTGACGATATCAACATTTTTGTTTATAATTAAAATGATGTGTTGTAGCTTGTTGCGAGTGGACAGAAAGGTAATGGGATGACTGTAACAGAACAGATTAAAGTTTTATGTGTTAGGTGCAATGTTAGTGAGGCAGAATTAGCAAGGAGGTTGGGAAAATCACCGCAAAGCTTCAATTCAAAAATGCGAAGAGGAACATTCAGTGTTGAAGAGATGGATAAAATAGCCGATGCATTGGGTGTTGATTTTAAGCGAGCATTTATATTGGCGAATGGAGAGGAAGTTTGATGAAAACATCAGTAAAGAAAGTATTCCGGTTAGGTGAGTTGTTCTGCGGACCAGGCGGACTTGCTTATGGTGCAACAACGGCGAGAATAGACGATTCTGAGTATAAAATTGTGCACAAATGGGCAAATGACTATGATGCGGACACCTGCAAGACATACATTAGGAATATATGTCCGAATGAAGCAGAGTCAGTTATATGTGGAGATGTTAGGAAATTGGACATAGAAAGTCTGGGAGATATAGATGCGCTTGCATTTGGATTCCCATGTAATGATTTTTCGGTTGTGGGAGAGCAGAAAGGGTTCAATGGGAAATACGGACCACTTTACTCGTATGGTATTCAGGTTCTTAAAAGATATCAGCCTGATTGGTTTTTAGCAGAAAATGTAGGCGGGTTAAAGAGTGCTAATGAGGGAAAAGC
>JAILEM010000067.1 GCA_024687745.1 Lachnospiraceae bacterium | reverse complement strand
AGCACAGAATGCGCCTACTCCAATCACTAATTATGCGTTATTCTATGATGGGAAATATATTACAAATGAGCAGATGAATGATAAGAAATTCCTAAAACTTACCGGAAAGTGATAGAACGTTAAATCATAATTTTTAAAATGGGTAAGAAGTGATGGCGTGGTGTCTATGGCATCACGCTTTTTCTTTGTTTGGCCACCCTGGCCATGGTAGAATACTCGAGTAGTAATACTTTTGAAGTTTTACTACGTTTTTACTACTTTTGACGGCGGAGTTATGCCGTGATTTGCGTAGTTTTGGAATAACTCCGTGGTAAAAATCCAAAATAGACAATACTTCCAAATTACCGCAAAACACGGCATTTTACGGCATTTTAATCGAAAAAAAGTGCTATTATGAAAGTGATGTTCATTTGTCAGGGATAAAAATATGTTAACTTTATATCTTTTCAAAACGTGGCATTTTACGGCAAATCGTGGCATACTAACAGTACCTCTACTACCATAATACTGATTTTGAGGAAAAATTTTATTTGAAAAAGCCCGTAAAATGGGCATTTATTGGAGAAAAACTATGATAAAAGTCTTATTCATCTGCCACGGCAGAACCCGTACTTTTGTCTGAAGAGGCTTAAAATTAAGGTTTTTGAGGAATGAGAATGGAATTTGTACCCCCATTGTACCCCTATTTTATTAAAACAGTAGGATTATCAACCGGACTGCCCTCGATAAATATGAATGCAATTTATGGTGAAAGAAGTTCCTTCGGGGACTTTTTTGTTTACGTAAAAATGTCGGTTTGAATGTCGGTTTATATTGAAAAAATGTCGTCAAAATGATATACTGTAATAAACATCAGTTAACTTGTGAAAGAGGATATTGTATATGAGCCAGTATGTAGAATCTGAAAAAGTCGAATTAAAAGCAAAATACACAGATACGATATGCAAGGAGATTGTGTCATTTCTTAATGCTGATGGTGGTCAGGTTATTATAGGTGTTGACGATAATGGCAATGTTATTGGTGTTGATAAAATTGATGAAACATTGAAAAAAATATCTGATGTTATCACTATGCAGATAGAACCTAACCCTCAGGAAGAAATTCGAACGGAACTAAAATTTGATTCTGGAAAGACTCTCATAGTTTTATTCATTTCAAAGGGGACAAGGAATATCTATTGTCAGAAAAAGTATGGTTTTTCTTCAAACGGATGTGTAATTCGAATCGGTACTACCTGTAAGGAAATGACTGCAGAGCAGATTCGAGTTCGTTATGAGAAGAATTTCTATGATGAAGAATACATGATAAAGAAAAGAGCATCTCGTACTGACCTTTCATTTAGAGAACTTAAAATATATTATTCGGAAAAAGGATTTCATGTTGAGGACTCCTCGATAGAGGCAAATTTTAATCTTCGCAATAAAAATGGAGAATATAATCTTTTAGCCGAACTCTTGGCGGATAAAAATAATATTCCATTTATTTTTGTAAAATTTAGCGGTGTCGATAAGGCAGCCATATCCGAGAGAAATGATTATGGATATGGATGCATCTTGTCGGTTTATGAAAAAATAAAAGCAAGATTGTCGGCAGAAAATATATGTATTTCTGATACTACAGTTAGGCCAAGAAAGGACAGATACCTTTTTGATTATGATGCCGTAAACGAGGCGGTACTAAACGCGTTGGTTCATAACGACTGGACGATTACAGAGCCGCAGATATCTGTCTTTAGTGACCGCATGGAAATATTATCACATGGAGGACTTCCCAATGGGATGGCAATAGAAGACTTCTATGAAGGAATCAGTCATCCAAGAAACTCTACATTGATGAGAGTTTTTTTGAATATGGGTTTGACAGAACATACCGGTCACGGTGTTCCGACTATTATCAAAAAATATGGTAAGGAAGTTTTTGAAATCACAGATAATTATATAAAGTGTAAGATACCTTTTGATAAAAAGGTGTTGGAATTAAGCAACAAAAACGTCGGTTTGAATGTCGGTTTGAATGTCGGTTTGAATAAAACGGAAAAAGCAGTTTTGGGATTGCTAATCGAAGATTCGGATAGAACTGCCGATATGATTGCGACAGAGATAGGAGTTACAAAACGTACTATTGAGCGTACTTTTGTTAGTCTTCAAAAAAAAGGAAAAATAGAACGTATAGGATCTAAGCGTGATGGAATGTGGGTTGTCGTTAAATAATGTCGCTCATGGTCTAAAGAATTAGGAAAGGAAGTGCTGTTTATGCAACCAGAGGAACAAGCCCGTTTGGTAATAGATGGGAAACTTGAACAGTCGGGGTGGACTATTCAGGATATGAGCAAATTAAATCTTACCGCTTCGCTGGGAGTTGCGGTGCGTGAATTTCCCACCAGCACCGGACCGGTTGACTATGCACTTTTTGTAGAAGGGAAGCCTGTTGGAGTAATCGAGGCTAAAAAGACCGAGTTGGGCGAAAAAATCACTACAGTTGAAGAACAGTCTTCCAGATATGCGAATAGTACTTTTAAGTGGGTTCAGCGGGATTATGAAATCAGATTTGCCTATGAAGCTACAGATAGATTAATTCGTTTTACTGATTACAAGGATGATCCCTCGTATATACAGACTTAAGTTTCAGAGGGATATCTATAAGGACATAGCACTTCTTGAAAAGAGCATTGACGGATCAGATCCCGATGCATCAACCCTTGATACCTTTTCTCTTGAGATGTTTGAAAACATAGCCTTTATCATGGCAAAGCACGCGGACGCAAATATCCCTGATACAGTAGAGGACTGGCTCGATCAGTTCAATACATTTTCAATATATCAGGTGCTCCCGGAGCTCATAGAACTCTGGGGCCTTAACATAAAAACGGAAGCAGAGGCTAAAAAAAACTTCGAAAAACTGAAAGGGAAATGATGACTCCCCTGTTCCTCCTGCGATGCTTACAGATAGGTCTTTCCCTTAAAGACTTAGACCTCCTTACTGTCGGAATGGTGAATGATATCTTTGTTGAGAACATGAATGATGAATGCGAATACGCAGCTGTGGCAACGCAGGAGGACTATGATGCGTTTTAGGGTGATAACTTTATGCATACAGTCTGTTATGGTATAATCTCTTTGCGTTTTAAATTCCAGGATAATGAAATAAAGGGGATTTATGAAGGAATACAGACTGCCGCTCATAATGTTCGCAATATTTGAAATAGTTGCCATAACGCTGTGGTTGACCAAAGATAATCTGTTTTATCTGTTCAACTTCAGCTAT
>JAILEM010000028.1 GCA_024687745.1 Lachnospiraceae bacterium | reverse complement strand
TCAAGCTTCTTAGCTGCCTCCTCAAGGAGCTGTATGATCTCAAGATGCTGTGGGCATACACCCTCACACTGTCCGCATTTTACGCACTGTGAAGCCTTGCCTGAGTCCATTGTAAGGTTATTGTAGAACATGTTTGGTCTGTCATCCTTAGGGTAGAGCCTCTTTGTGTTAAGTGCCCTGAAGATATCGGGTATCCTGATCCCCATGGGGCAACCGTCGCAGCAGTATCTGCAGGAAGTACAGGGAATAAGGTCCATATTCTGCATTATTCCGACCACCTTCTGTATGGTCTCGGATTCCTCATCGCTTAAGGGTTCAAAGTTCTTAAAGGTCCGGATATTATCCTCCATCTGATCCTTTACCGTCATTCCGCTAAGGATAGTCATTATCCCGTCAAGCGATCCGATATATCTGAAGGCCCAGGATGCTATGGATTTATCCGGGCTTACGTTTTTATACATTTCCTCAAGCCTTGGCTCTAATTTTGCAAGACTTCCTCCCTTACAGGGCTCCATTATAATTATGGGAATATTCCTGTTCCTCAGGATATTGTACAAAGCTCCCGATCTTACGACCTGATTGTTCCAGTCGAGGTAATTAAGCTGTATCTGCACAAATTCCACCTCGGGGTGGTTTGAAAGTATCTTCTCCAAAAGAGATGGTGAGCCGTGAAAAGAAAAACCGAAATGCTTTATCTTACCCTCTTTCTTTTTTTCAACGCCCCATTTAAAGCAGTCGTACTTATCATAGGTATTATAATTGGCTCCATCCTCTACGCTGTGTAAGAGGTAAAAATCAAAGTAATCAACGCCACATCTTTCGAGCTGCTCATTAAATATCCTGTCTATGTCCTCATAGGAATTTATGCACCATGCAGGCAGCTTGTCGGCAATATAGAAGCTGTCTCTGTCATAACGCTTCACAACGGACTCCCTTACCGCTATCTCTGACTTACCGCCATGATATACATAGGCTGTATCGAAATAGTTAAGACCTGCGTTCATGTACATATCAACCATTTCATCAACCTTTGCCTTATCTATCACGCCTCCTGTTTCAGGAAGTCTCATCATTCCAAATCCAAGCTTCGGTATTCTGTTAAGATCGATCTTATTCTCCATATTCTTCTCCTGTATAAAAACCCCGTTTTTCTTAAAAATCCAGCTACACATTTATTTTACTATTATTCCTTTCGAAAATATAGTAAAAACATCTTAAATAATTTGTTATATATTACATTTATCACGGGAGTCGGAGGTGTGGCGGGATGGGATTTATACATCGGAAATGTAGAATTTAGCATTTTCCGATGTTTTTCCGGAAGACGGAAGCGTGGCGGGATGGGATTTATACATCGGAAATGACAAATTTGTAAAAAAACTGCCGCATCCTGTTTGGGGACACGGCAGTCATTTTTTACTTATTTTCCGGCGAACCTTGAACATTCGCACGACCGTTTTTATCTGTTTCCGCACTTTTAATTTTGCATATATATCTGTTTTTTAAAGGTGCTTCGGCTTTTCTAACCGGCTTTTTACTTATTTGCAAGCTCAGCCTTGATCTTCTCCGTAAGCTCGGGAACGATCTTGTTAAGATCTCCTACGATACCAAAGTCTGCAACATCAAAGATAGGAGCATCCTCATCCTTGTTGATCGCGATGATTATGTCGGATTCTTCCATTCCGGCTACGTGCTGGATGGCACCTGAGATACCGATCGCAAAATAAACGTTGGGACGAACTGTCTTTCCTGTCTGTCCTACCTGAAGATCCTTGGGCTTCCAGCCTGAATCTACAACAGCACGTGAGCAGGATACCGTTCCGCCGATAGCCTTTGCAAGGTCCTCAAGTATCTTGAAGTTCTCGGGTGAACCTACTCCTCTTCCTCCGGATACAAGGATCTTCGCATCCATGATATCTACTGTATCTGATACTGCCTTAACGACTTCCTTGATGGTCACATATCTGTTATTGGGTGTAAAGCCCGGATTGAACTCTACTACATTTGCCTTTGCTCCCTTGATGGGGTCTATCTTCTGCATAACTCCGGGTCTTACGGTAGCCATCTGAGGACGGTTGTTGGGGCATGCTATAGTTGCTATAGTGTTACCTCCGAATGCAGGACGGGTCATGAGAAGCTGGTTATGCTTCTGCTTGTCTTCCTGTCCGGGGATTGCCTGAAGAGGGAAATCTCCGATATTAAGTACCGTACAGTCTGCGGTAAGACCTGTTGCAACTCTTGCGGATACTGTAGGTCCAAGGTCTCTTCCTATTGCCGTGGCACCTACTAACATGATGTCAGGCTTAAACTCGTTGATAACTGATGCAAGGGCATGAGCATAGGGCTCTGTCCTGTATTCCTTTAACTCGGGATCATCTACTACGATGACTCTGTCTGCGCCGTACTCTGCAAGTGAATCTGCAAGATCCTTTACTCCCGATCCGATAAGCACTGCAGTAACGTCGGTATTAAGGGGCTCTGCGAGTTCCTTAGCTTTTCCGAGTAATTCATATGATATGCCGCTGATCTGATTGTCGACCTGCTGGGCAAATACAAATACGCCTTTATATTCTTCTAAATTCATCCTTTTCACCACCTTCTTATATTACATGCTTATCTTTCAGCTTGCCTACGATATAGTCAACGCCCTCTTCGGGAGAATCGGGAACGATCTTCTCTCCTGCTCCCTTTCTAACCTTATCGGAAGCCTTGGCTATCTTTGTAGGTGAACCTGCAAGACCTATATTAGCATCGTCAAGATCCTTAAGATCTGCTCTGCCCCAGGTTGTGATCTCTGCCTTAACTGCATCGAAGATTCCGCCGGGTGTCATGTATCTGGGATCATTTAACTCAGAAAGTGCTGTGATAAGACAGGGCATCTTAGCTTCAAGTATATGATATCTGTCATCATACTGACGCTGTACGACTACCTTGTCTCCTTCGATCTTTATATCCTGTGCATAGGATATTACGGGTATTCCAAGATGTTCTGCTATCTGGGGACCAACCTGTGCTGTATCTCCGTCGATAGCCTGACGTCCTGTTATTATAAGATCATACTCAAGATTTCTGATACCTGCTGCTATCGTTGATGATGTTGCCCATGTATCAGCTCCGCCGAGTACTCTGTCTGTTATAAGGACTGCCTTATCAGCTCCCATTGCGAGTGCTTCACGAAGTACGTCCGTAGCCTTGGGAAGTCCCATCGTAAGAACCGTAACCTCGGCATTGTATTTATCCTTTAATCTTAATGCTGCCTCGAGTCCGGCTTTGTCATCCGGATTCATTATAGCCAACATAGCTGCTCTATCAAGTGTTCCGTCCGGATTGAACTTAACGCCGCCCTTTGTATCCGGAACCTGTTTGATACAAACTATAACTTTCACTTTAATATTCCTCCATAATCATTATTGGTATTCCATGCATTTCATATCAGGGATGCATGGTCTGACTGCTTACTTTAATATGTTTGCACTGATGACCATTCTCTGTACTTCACTGGTTCCTTCGTAGATCTCGGTTATCTTGGCATCTCTCATCATACGCTCAACATCATATTCCCTGATGTAACCGTATCCGCCGTGAAGCTGTACAGCCTTTGTGGTAACTTCCATAGCAACCTCTGCGGCATAAAGCTTGGCCATAGCTGCTTCAACCGAATATGAGGTCTTGGGATTGGACATGTACTCATCCTTCTTTCTTGCAGCCTTGTAAACAAGCATCTTGGCTGCCTCAACCTTGGTTGCCATATCCGCAAGCTGGAACTGTGTGTTCTGGAACTGAGCGATAGAACGTCCGAACTGCTTTCTTTCTTTTACATAAGCTATGGTAGTCTCAAGAGCACCCTCTGCAAGTCCGAGAGCCTGTGCCGCTATTCCGATACGTCCGCCGTCAAGGGTATGCATTGCGATATTGAAGCCCTTACCCTGCTGTCCAAGGAGGTTGTCCTTAGGTATCCTGCAATCTGTAAATATAAGCTCATATGTGGAGGATCCGCAGATACCCATCTTGTTTTCCTTTGTACCAAAGGTAAATCCGGGTGTTCCCTTCTCAACTATGAAGGCTGAGATCTCCTTCATCATTTTTCCGCGCTTCTCGATCTTTCCCGTTACGGCAAAAATTACATAGACATCGGCTTCCTTACCGTTTGTGATAAAGCACTTGGAGCCGTTCAATACCCACTCGTCTCCATCAAGCACTGCCTTTGTCTGCTGTCCCTGTGCGTCTGTTCCGGCACCGGGCTCTGTAAGTCCGAAAGCACCGAGCTTTTCACCCTTTGCAAGGGGTATAAGATATTTTTCCTTCTGCGCAGGTGTTCCGAATGTCATTATGGGATCTACACAGAGTGAAGTATGAGCGGAAACGATAACGCCTGTGGTTCCGCAGACCTTTGACAGCTCCTCTACGCACATAACATAGGTGAGGATGTCGCAGCCCTGTCCGCCCATATCCTTGGGAACGGGGATTCCGAGAAATCCGTATTTTGCCATCTTATCTACCGTTTCTCTGGGAAATCTGTGGTTTTCATCTATTTCCTGGGCAAGCGGCTTTACTTCCTTTTCGGCAAAATCTTTAAAAAGCTGTCTTGCCATTTCATTTTCTTTAGATAAAGTAAAATCCATGATTAAAATTTCCTCCTAATATATTTTTACAGATTATTTATTGTATTCAAAGAATCCAACGCCTGTCTTCTTACCAAGCTTCTTCTCCTCAACCATCTTCTTAAGAAGGGGCTGGGGTGCATACTTCTCATCCTTTGTCTCAGTATATAATACTTCCATGATGGCAAGACAGATATCAAGTCCGATAAGGTCTCCAAGATGAAGGGGTCCCATGGGATGTGAAGCACCAAGCTGCATTGCTGTATCGATATCCTCTGCGGATGCTGTTCCCGCATCGAGTACTCCTATAGCCTCATTGATCATGGGGATAAGGATCCTGTTTACAACAAAGCCGGGAGCTTCCTTAACTTCAACGGGTGTCTTTCCGATCTCAACTGCGATAGCCTTGATCTTATCAACCATTTCCTGAGGTGTGTTCTCACCCTTTATAACCTCAACAAGCTTCATCCTGTCTGCAGGATTGAAGAAATGCATTCCTATCATGGGACGGTCAAGTCCCTCTCCGATCTTTGTTATTGATAAGGAAGATGTGTTTGATGCAAACATGCAGTCCTTTTTAACGATTCCCATTAACTCCTTGAATATGGCCTGCTTGATCTCCATCTTCTCAAGAGCAACTTCTACTATAAGGTCACAGTCTGTGCAGACGTTGTTAAGACCTATAGTGATCTTACCCATTATCTCGTCTGCCTTTTCCTTTGTGATCTTTTCCTTTCCTACAAGAAAGTCCATGTTCTTCTGGATCTTGGCTCTTCCGCCCTCTGCAAATTCTTCCTTGATATCACAAAGAAAAACCTCATATCCGTCGGTCATCGCAAAAGCCTGTGCTATGCCTGAACCCATTGTTCCTGCACCTATAACTCCTACCTTCATTATATTTCCTCCTTAATATTGTGTATGCTTTTTAAATCACTTATTCTTAAACGGTTCCTTTACCTTTTCCTTATTCTTGTCAAGGAAAAATGCCATGCCGTATTTCTGATCCTCTGTCTCGAAGCAGTCTCCGAAAAGCTTCTCCTCGATAACAACAGCATCATCCATGGAAGCATCAAGGCCTTCGTTTATGGCCTTCTTGCAGTTGCGAACCGCTATGGGAGCGTTCTTTGCTATTCCCGCAGCCATCTTCTCAGCCTGGGCCATAAGCTCTTCCTGAGGATATACGGCATTTACAAGACCTATCCTTAAAGCTTCTTCAGCTTTAATGTTTCTTGCGGTATAGATCATCTGCTTAGCCATTCCGGGTCCTACAAGTCTTGCAAGTCTCTGTGTTCCGCCAAAGCCGGGTGTTATTCCAAGACCGACCTCGGGCTGACCAAATACTGCATTGTCAGAGCATATCCTTATGTCACAGCTCATTGATATCTCACAGCCTCCGCCAAGGGCAAAGCCGTTAACCGCACAGATAACGGGAATGGGGAAGGTCTCTATCTTTCTGAAGACATCATTTCCCTTCTTGCCGAATGCTTCTCCCTCTGCCTTTGTAAGTGAGCTCATCTCTCCGATATCTGCTCCGGCTACAAATGACTTCTGGCCTGCGCCTGTAAGTATGAGACATCTTAC
>JAILEM010000225.1 GCA_024687745.1 Lachnospiraceae bacterium | reverse complement strand
CCGAGGGAACAGGTTCGGCGCAGGATCAGGGTGCAGAGGCTGCATCTGACGGCTCTCAGGCAGAAAATGGCGATGCCTCCTCAAATGAAAACAATTCTTCCAATGATGTCATAACCTTTGTGGATGAACAGGAACAGGGGACTTCCGAAGCTGAACAGCAGACACAGGAGGAGCCTAAAGAAGTAAAGATAGACGAGACAACGGGATATGCGATCGATCCCGATACGGGTATATTGCTTGACCCTGAGACGGGTGCTCCTGTAGACGGCAATATTTCAAACCTTGAATAATAATTGAAATTAGGTTATACTTTCGTTTATTGTTAACACAGAAGTAGGATGGATTTACTTCCGTTTGAAAAAATTCAGAACTGAAAGAGAGAATTGTTGTATGGATACCTCTGCTTTATTGGCTTTCATGGTTGCTTTTGCTATAAGTGTAGGATTAGGGCCTTTTGCTATACCGTATCTGCTGAGACTTAAGATCGGACAGACGGTGAGAGATGACGGCCCGGAAAGCCATTTGAAAAAAAACGGGACACCTACGATGGGTGGGCTCATATTTTTGGCAGGCATCCTGGTCGGGTCACTCATCACCATAAAAAATCATCAGGAGATGGTTCCCGTTCTTATAATGACTTTTGGATTCGGGCTCATAGGCTTTATCGATGATTATATCAAGGTGGTATTAAAGAGGTCGATGGGATTAAGGGCATGGCAGAAATTCCTTTTACAATGCATTCTTACATCGCTTTTTGTTTATTACCTTATATACATAAGTGAGATAGAGCTTACTATGATAATTCCCTTTACACACGGAAAAACTCTGGATGTGGGGATACTTACTGTTCCTCTGATATATTTTGTTGTCCTTGGAACGGTTAACGGAGCCAATTTCACGGATGGACTGGATGGTCTTGCGACTAAGGTCACAATGGTCATAGCAGCCTTCTTTGCCGTTATCGCGGTATCTGAAAAAAGCGGGATAGAGCCTGTTACAATGGCAGTTATAGGCGCCCTGCTGGGATTCCTTGTTTATAATGCGCATCCGGCGAAGATATTCATGGGTGATACGGGTTCCCTGGCGCTTGGAGGATTTGTTGTTTCCTGTGCCTATGTTCTTCAGATGCCTCTTTTTATTATCATAGTGGCATTTGTTTATCTTGCGGAAGTGCTTTCCGTTATCCTTCAGGTGGGTTATTTTAAGCTGACGCATGGAAAACGCATATTCAAGATGGCTCCCATACATCATCATTTTGAGCTTTGCGGATGGGAAGAAACAAGGGTGGTGGAGATATTCACCATAGTGACGGTTGTTCTGTGCGTGTTGGGCTATATTGCATATATCTGACAGTTTCCGTGTCAATGAGGGGAAGCGGAAGTGTCGGGATTTATTACGGATCGGATCAATTAAGGGGTAGTAAGTATGGCGGGAAGAGACAGTTCTCAAAACAAAACAAAGTCTTTCTTTGATTTCACACTTCTTTTCGTGGTTATTTTTCTGCTCTGTTTTGGACTTGTCATGCTTTACAGCGTGAGCTCATATGATGCAAATCTGCATTACGGCGATTCAGCCTATTTTCTTAAAAAACAGCTGGTATCCACGATCTTTGGATTTGTTCTTATGATCGTTGTCATACTGATGGATTATCATATATTTGAAAGATTTGCATTTCCCGCTTATGTAGTATCGGCAGTCCTCATCCTTCTTGTGCTGACACCGCTTGGATACGAGGTTAACGGAGCCAGAAGATGGCTGAATCTTGGAATGTCTTTACAGCCGGCTGAGGTTGCAAAGGTCGGAATGATCGTATTCTATGCATCTATCATATGCAGACTTGGTAAAAACCTTTATTCAAAAGCCGGATTGGGACTTTTGTTCGGTTCTACGGCTTTGATATCTGCGATGGTCCTTTTTATAACGGACAACCTTAGCTCTGCGATCATCATTTTTGGCATTGTTTTCATGATGATATTTGTCTCTACTCCTAATTATAAGGAATACGTTATTCTTGCTGCCTTGCTTGTTGTTATTGCGGGCATCTTTGTCCTGCTTGTAAAAAACGGTGTACTGACAAGCGATATGTCATACAGATTTGCCAGGATAGAGGCATGGCTTGATCCCGAGGCGTATGCTTCGGATAAGAGCTTCCAGACTCTTCAGTCATTATATGCCATAGGTTCCGGTGATATATTCGGTAAAGGTCTTGGACAGAGTCTGCAGAAGCTTGGATATATTCCCGAGGCGCAGAATGATATGATCTTTTCTGTTATCTGTGAAGAGTTAGGACTCTTTGGAGCAGGAGCCGTTATGCTTATGTTCCTTATTATGATCTGGAGATTCTTTGTGATAGCAAATAATGCTGAGGATGAGTTTGGGGCCTTACTTGTAGTCGGAGTTATGGCACATATATCCATACAGGTCATATTGAATATAGCAGTTGTTACAAATACGATCCCCAATACGGGCATAACACTTCCGTTCATAAGCTATGGAGGTTCGGCGGTAGTTTTTCTGCTTATTGAGATGGGTATCGTACTTAGCGTTGCAAGAAATATTAAATTTAAAGGATAATATTTGGAGGGTCATCTCGCGGCCTGATCATTTGTCAGAAAAAATTCAAACTTTTTAAATCAGATATAATAATTTATAAATATCTTCCGATATATATGATGAGGGTTTTTCTTATGATCAGAGGGGGTTATAAGAATAAATAATTATCAGGGGATCAATAATGGCAGATACAAAGGCTTTGGACCGGATCGATTTTGTATCCGATTATAAAGATACAAAACTTCTTAAAATTACATTAACATTTCTTGTGCTTTTGATACTGATATGTGTTGCAGTTATAGTCATCAAACTGGAATTCACAATAACAAGTGTTTCCGTACTCGGCAATGATCACTATACAAAAGAAGAGATAGCAGATATGGTTATGGGTTCTGACATCGAGAAGAATTCCATATTTTTGTATCTGAAAAACCGTTTCGGAAAAAGCGAACCGGTTCCTTTTGTTGAGCAGATGGATGTAGAGATCGATTCTCCCACATCTGTTACGATCACGGTTTATGAAAAGGCAGTTGCAGGTTACGTTGAATATCTTGGAAGGTTTCTTTATTTTGACAAGGATGGGATCGTCGTGGAAAGCTCAGCCGACAAGGTTGACGATATTCCTTTTGTAACAGGACTTTCTTTTGATCATATGGCCCTTCATGAAAAGCTTCCCGTTGAAAATGAGAGCGTCTTTAAACTCATCCTTAACCTGACGCAGCTTCTGACAAAGTACGGGATAAGTGTCGACAGGATATATTTTGACAAGAATTATAATATAACGCTGTATTTCGGAAACGTGGGTGTCATGATAGGAAACAGTGATTATATCGATGAAAAGATCAATAAGCTTCAATTCCTCCTTCCAAAGCTGGATGGATATTCCGGAAATTTACACATGGAAAATTTTGACGGAGAAGGAGATAAGTTCTCTTTTGAAAGGAAATATTAAATTTTTGTTGAAAAATACTTGAAATGATTATATTATGGATAGTGGAAGTCTGATTTTTTTTGAATTATATATTAAAGATGAGTGGAGATTAAATTGAAGGAGGGAGCTTAAAGGTGTTAGAGATAGTTAATAACGAATACGAAGCTGCTGCGAAGATACTCGTCGTAGGGGTAGGCGGTGCAGGAAATAATGCAGTGAGCCGTATGGTGGACAGTAACGTCTCGGGCGTGGAGTTCTTGGGCGTTAATACCGATAAACAGGCACTACAGCTTTGTAAATCACCGCGCCTTTTACAGATCGGTGATAAAGTAACCCAGGGTCTTGGATGTGGTGCTTTGCCTGAAATCGGGGAACAGGCGGCCGAGGAAAGTGCAGAGGATATAGCAAATGCCATAAGGGGAGCACATATGGTATTTGTAACCTGTGGAATGGGCGGAGGAACAGGAACCGGTGCGGCACCTGTCATAGCCAAGATCGCCAAGGAACAGGGCGCACTTACCGTAGGTGTTGTTACAAAGCCCTTCAGATTTGAAGCCAAGACACGAATGACAAATGCTGAGGGTGGAATAGAGAAATTAAAACAGAATGTAGATACATTGATCGTCATACCCAATGATAAGCTTTTAGAGCTTGTTGACAGAAGGACAACCATGCAGGATGCACTTAAGATAGCTGATGAAGTTCTCCAGCAGGCTGTCAGAGGTATTACCGATCTTATCAATGTTCCATCACTTATCAACCTTGACTTTGCTGATGTCAAGACCGTTATGGAGAATAAGGGTATAGCTCATATCGGTATAGGTTATGCAAAGGGTGATGACAAGGCTATTGAGGCTGTTAAGCAGGCAGTTAATTCTCCGCTGTTAGAGACGACAATAGAAGGAGCAACACACGTTATTGTCAATATCTCCGGCGAGATAACGCTTCTTGACGCTGACGATGCCGTATCCTATGTCCGCGAGATGACTGGTGATGATGTCAATCTTATAATGGGTGCTATGTGTGATGACAGCGAGCCTGATTCGTGTACGGTTACTGTTATCGCCACAGGAATAACACCTGTTAATAATAATACGACCATGCAGAGCAATGGTATACAGATGGGCTCCAATCTGAACAGATTCATCAACCAGAATCCCAATCCTTATCCCAGAAGGACGACGGGAAGCGGACCTATCAATACTACAATGAATCAGGGTATGGGATTGAATGTTGGCTATAACAGGAATCCTCAGGGAATGGTCAATCAGGGAATGGTCAATCAGGGTGGCTTTGCCAATAATGCCGGTAGGGCTCCTTATCAGCAGGCTCCGATGCAGCAACAGGGAATGTCGATGAACCAGCCCATGAATAATATGGGTGCTCCTACACAGGGTCAGGCTGCAAGACCTGCCAATTCGCCGTTTATGCAGGGACAGCCGCAGGTTACACAGAGTGCACCTCCGATCCAGAGCAAGGTAGAGTCCAAATCAATTAAGATACCGGATTTTCTTAAAAAGTAATTATATCAGGGGAAATATAAATCAATAAAGAGGGGAAAAGGGTATGAAATGTCCGTTTTGTGGTCATGAGAACACCAGAGTTATCGACAGCCGTCCGGCAGAGGATAATAATTCGATCAGGCGCAGAAGGGTGTGCGATGAGTGCGATAAGCGTTTTACTACATATGAAAAGATCGAAACTATCCCGTTAATAGTTATAAAGAAGGATAATAACAGAGAGACATATGACAGGACGAAGATCGAAGCCGGAATCTTAAGAGCCTGTCACAAAAGACCTGTATCAGCAGCCCAGATAGAAAAGATCGTTGATGAAGTCGAAGTTGAAGTATTCAACTACGAAGACAAAGAGATCCCCAGTGATGTTATAGGAGAGCTTGTAATGAATAAGCTTAAGGATCTCGATCCGGTCGCTTATGTGAGATTTGCTTCCGTATACAGGGAATTTAAGGATGTTAATACATTTATGGATGAGTTGAAGAAGGTACTTGAATGATATTTCTTTAACAGATCCGTAAGTATTAAAAAATATAAAAATTAAATATGGAAAGAAGAGGAGATAACACAGTATGAAGAAAAGGATAGTATCTATTCTTTCAGTGTTTGTGTTAGCGACACTGACTATTGCACTGGGCGGATGCTCAGGTGATAAGACAGGAGGATCTTCTAAGATAGTTGTTGGAATAGCGCAAGATCTTGAAGATAGTCTTGACCCACACAAAGCAGTTGCGGCAGGAACTAAAGAGGTTTTATTCAACGTTTATGAAGGCTTGTTAAAGCCCGATCCGGATGGGAATCTGATTCCCGCTGTAGCTGAGAAATATGAAGCTTCCGAGGATGGAATGTCATATACATTCACGATAAGGGAAGGGATCAAATTTCATAATGGCAATCCGGTAACGGCTGAAGATGTTAAATACAGTATCGAAAAAAGTGCCGGTATGATGGGTGATGACCCGTTGATATCGGCTTTTTCTTTGATCAAAAGTGTGGATATCATAGATGAGTCCACGGTAAGCATTGTATTATCGGAGCCCAATATGGAGTTTCCGTCATATCTTGCAATGACTAATTCTGCAATAATCCCTGCAGATAATGAGAATCCGGATACGGAAGCCATCGGTACAGGTCCTTATAAGATCGTATCCAGATCGCCTCAGGAAAATATCATCATGGAAAGCTTTGATGATTACTGGGGTGATAAAGCATATATAAAGGATGTTACCTTTAAGGTTGAAGCCAACGCCGATACCATAGTCATGGATCTTCTCGGCGGCTCTATTGATATGTTCCCAAGGCTTACCACCACACAGGTCAGCCAGCTCAATGATAACTTTGAGGTTTATGAGGGAACAATGAATCTTGTTCAGGCTCTTTATCTGAACAATTCGGTAGAACCCTTTAATGATATAAAGGTAAGGCAGGCCCTCTGTTATGCGACAGACATTGATAATATTTTGGAGCTTGCTTTTGACGGAAAGGGTTCACCCATAGGCTCGAGTATGTTCCCTTCATTCGGAAAATATTATATGCCGGAGCTTAATGATGTTTATACCTATGATGTTGACAAGGCTAAGGAACTTCTTAAGGAAGCCGGATATGAGAACGGATTTGATATGAAGATAACCGTTCCGAGTAATTATCAGCCTCATATAGATACCGCACAGGTTCTTGTGGAGCAGTTCAAGAAGATAGGTGTTAATGCCGAGATCGATCTGGTGGAGTGGAATTCCTGGTTATCAGATGTTTATACAAACAGGGAATTTGAATCTACCGTTATCGGAGTTGATGCATCCACAATGACTGCAAGGGCTCTTCTTGAGAGGTTCAGATCCGATGCGGATAATAACTTTATTAATTTCAGTGATCCGAGATATGATGAGATCTTTGATATGGCTGTTTCCACAACTGATGATGCCGAGAGCACGGTTTATTATAAGCAGTTGGAGACGATTCTTGCAGAAGATGCGGCAAATGTTTATCTTCAGGACATGGCTGAATTTGTTGCCCTCAACAAGAAATTTGAAGGATATACCTTCTATCCCATGTATATTCAGGATATTTCAAAGATCAAACCTGCAGCAGCTCAGTGAGAACAACAAAATGACTGTAAGTGATCCGGAAATTTATGATATGACATAAAGACATAAATCCTGAACAGATTAAATAAAGAAATACAGTGCGGAGGAACAGAGAATGAGATTTGTACTCAGAAAGATAGCTACTATGCTGATAACGGTACTTTTGGTCTCATTCTTTGTTTTTCTTGCTTTTCAGGTCATTCCCGGAGACCCCGCAACAGCGATGCTCGGTACCAATGCTACTAAGGAAAAGGTTGAGGCTTTAAGGGAGCAGTTGGGACTTAACCGTCCCTTGATGATCAGATATTTTGAGTGGCTTTTCAGCTTCTTCTTTGGGGATATGGGCACATCATATTCCTATGGCGTGAGTGTAAGGTCGATGCTTGCGGGTAAGGTCCCCATAACTCTTTCTCTGACGCTTATTTCGTTTATTCTCATAATACTTATATCCATACCGCTCGGGATAGAGACGGCAGAGCATGAGGACGGTATTGTTGCCGGGATAATAGGGGGCCTGAATCAGGTAGTCATGGCGATACCTCCGTTCTTTATAGGTATCCTGCTTACTTATTTTCTGGGACTTGTCCTTCAATTATTTACACCCGGCGGTTATGTCAGTTATAAAACTGATTTTTTCGGTTTTCTTTATTATCTTTTGTTTCCAGCTATCGCTATAGCCCTTCCCAAAGCCGCAATGAATATGAAGCTTCTGAAAAGCTCAGTGCTTAAGGAGGCTAAGCTTGATTATGTCAGAACTGCTTACAGCAGGGGAAATTCCACTAAGGACGTGTTGTATAAGCATGTTTTAAAGAATGCGCTGATCCCCGTTATCACCTTTCTTGGTATGACGCTTGCTGATATTGTTGCGGGCAGTCTTATAGTTGAGCAGGTATTTTCGATACCCGGTATCGGAAGACTTCTCATAACCTCGATATCAAACAGGGATTATCCGGTAGTATCCGCAATAATCGCAATTGTTGCCTTTATAGTTATCATTATAAATTTTTTGGTTGATATTCTGTATCTGATCATAGATCCGAGAACCAGAGGTTAATGTATGAATAAGCCCGAATGGATGAAAAACAGAAAATTTGTTACAGGGATCGTGATAACTGCGATCGTTGTGATACTTTCGATCATAGGTACATTTTTTACACCCTATGATCCAAATGCCATGGATGCTTCCGCCAAGCTTGCTCCCATGTCAGCGGCTCATCTGCTGGGTTGTGATAATTTTGGCAGGGATATTTTCAGCCGTATAATGTCCGGTATGGGAACAACCCTTATTGTTGCGATAGGAACAGTGCTTATAGGAGTTATGGGAGGCACGGTTGTAGGAGCATTTACAGGATATTACGGTGGGGTGATCGATGAGGTCCTTATGCGTTTTAATGATGCGGTACTGGCGTTTCCGAGCATCCTTTTGGCTCTTGTCTTTATAAGTATCCTAGGATCCGGAAAATATAACGTTATAATTGCGCTTGGGATAGTATTTGTCCCAAGCTATGCAAGGATAGTCCGTTCGGAGTTTCTAAGATGCAAAAATATGGATTATGTAAAAAGTGCAAAGCTTATAGGGGTTTCTGATCTGAGGATAATCTTTGTACATATACTTCCAAATGCATATAAGGTAATACTTTCGTCCGTGGCCATCGGGTTTAATAATGCCGTGCTTGCAGAGGCCGGAATGAGTTTTCTCGGTATCGGTGTGCAGCCACCCGATTCAAGCCTTGGAAGAATGCTTTCCGAAGCACAGACCTATCTTTTTATAAAGCCGTCTTATGCAATAATCTCCGGCTCTATGATAGTTCTTATGATCTTTGGATTCTCGATGTTAAATGAGGGAATGGAGGAGTGGTCGGATGCTTGATGTCATTGATCTTAATATTGAATTTCATGATCATATCACTCCGGAGACTGTAGTATATGATTTTGACCTTCACATGGAAGAGGGAGAGATAGTGGGGCTTGTGGGAGAGTCAGGCTCCGGCAAGACTATGTCAGCCCTGTCCGTTGCCGGGCTTTTATCCAGGAAAAATATGAAGAAAAGAGGTACCATAGTCTTTAACGGCGTGGACATCCTTAACTGTAAAAGAAGTGAACTCAGAAAGCTTCAGGGAAACGATATCGCAATGGTATTTCAGGAGCCGATGACATCGCTCGATCCTCTTAAAAAGATAGGTTATCAGATCGAGGAAAGTCTTGTGATCCATATGGATCTTGATAAAGAGGAGAGAAGGAAAAGGGTCATCGAGGCACTTAAGGATGTCGAGCTTGATAATGCGGAATTCATTATGGAACAGTATCCCCATGAGCTTTCAGGCGGAATGAGACAGAGAGTCATGATAGCTGCGGCACTTATCTGTGAACCCAAGCTCCTTATCTGTGATGAACCGACAACAGCGCTTGATGTTACCATCCAGGCTCAGATAATAGATCTCCTCAAGAAGGTAAATAAGGATCACGGTACTGCTATTTTATTCATCTCACATGACCTGGCACTTGTTAAAAGTCTTTGTTCGAGAGTTCTTGTCATGTATAAGGGGAACATAGTCGAAGCGGGAAGCAGTAATGAAGTCTTTTATAATCCGGGAAATGATTATACCAAAGCTTTAGTGAGCGCCATACCAAAGCTTGAGAAAAAAACCGGAGAGAAGGAAGAAGATAATAAGGATAAGAAGGATAAGAATATCCTGTTAAAGGTTGATTCCCTTAATGCCTTCTATCCTGTAGGAGATTCTTTGTTTAAAAGAGGAGACAGGAGAAAGCAGATCCTTCATGACATTTCCTTTGAGGTTATGGAAGGAGAGATATTGGGCCTTGTGGGAGAGTCGGGATGCGGTAAATCAACTCTTGGTAAATCGATCCTTTCTATGGTAAAATATACACAGGGTAACATCACACATTACAGTGAAAAGCCGCAGATGATATTCCAGGATCCCTATTCATCCCTTAATCCTGCAAGAAAAACAGGCTGGATCCTTGAAGAGCCTTTAAGGATCGAGGGCAAGTTAAGCGACAGCGAAAGAAATATTAAAGTTGTTGAGATGCTTAAGAAGGTCGGTCTTGATGAGAATTTTACCGAAAGATATCCAAGGGAGTTATCGGGCGGACAGAGACAGAGAGTTTGTATAGCTCTTTCGCTCATGATGGATCCAAAGCTGATAATAGCCGATGAACCGGTATCTGCGCTCGATGTCACCATCCAGGCTCAGATCATGGATCTTATGCTGAAGCTTAACCGGGAAATGGGTATTTCGATGATATTCATATCTCATGATCTGAGAGTCGTATATAAGATGTGTGACAGGGTAATGGTCATGAAGGAAGGAAGAATAGTCGAGTCAGGGACAAATGAGGAGGTTTATTTTTCGCCAAAGCATGAATATACTAAAATGCTGTTGAACGCAGCTGAAAAATACTGAAAATTTTTTTGACTGAGGGGTTATAAAAATTTTTATTTTACCGATATTATTTATGACCGGGTAAATTTGCGGGAAATAATATTCGGGAAGGGGGTATAAAAATGGCATTGACCAGTATTGGACAGTTTGATATCAGAACGGGTTATGAAGCACTTAGCAGGATACCTGTTGTTAATACACAGCCTCAGGATATTAAGCAGGATCCGTCTTCTAAGATCGTTATCAAAGAAGATCAGGCTGATGTTAACGTATCCCCTGATGAGCAGAGTAAACAGCCGGAATTAAGGTACAGGAATAATGCTCCGATCGAGGATATCTCACTCAGCATAAGATATGATAAGGATAATGCGATGAACGGAGCGGAAAGCGATATCAATTCCCTTGATATGGAGAAGATCGTATCGGATGCAAAGAAGGACAGTATCCTTGCCCAGTATCAGTATTTTGTAGGTGATGATGTTAATGTCCCGAATCTTGAAGACGGTATAATGATAGTCAAGTGATAAAATAAATATTTCATCTGCACATAATGATAAAGGAAAACCTCTTGCCAAATGGCGGGAGGTTTTTTATAATCCTAATTATGTCTGCCTGTGATGAGAGGGTACCGTTATCGGATCAGGCTACTGTTATGAAATTCGGAGATCAGGGATATATGGCTGTAAATAAGAAAAAGGAAAACCTATCAAGATTCGGGCTGTTAGTCGTTGCCATTATCTGGGGGCTTGCCTTTGTCGTGGTTAAAAATTCTCTTGATTATATTTCGCCTGTATATATGCTGGCTTTCAGATTCACTATAGCCGGTGTTGTTTTGGGTGTTATTTTTATTAAAAAGATCATAGGCGCAGGATCTGACACGATAAAGCACGGTATCTTCATCGGAATCTTTCTTTTTTTGGCATATCTTTCCCAGACTGTGGGAATAAAATATACTACAGCCGGGAATAATGCTTTCCTGACTGCTTTCTATGTTATTCTCGTTCCTTTTCTGCATTGGATAAGAACAAAGGTTAAGCCGACACTGAACTGCTTTATTGCGGCAGTTCTTGCTCTTGTGGCAATAGGGGTGATTTCGCTGAATGGTATGAACGGAATTAACATAGGTGATCTTCTGACGATCATATGTGCTGTTTTTTATTCTTTTCAGATAGATCTTATAGGGCACTATTCAAGAAAGGATGATCCCGTTGTTTTAGCCTGTATACAGCTTCTTACTACCGCCATCCTTTCATGGCTTATTGCCCCGTTTGCGGAAGGGAGCATAAGTGATCTGGTATTTAATAAAGAGTCGGTTACAGGACTTTTGTTTTTGGGACTGATGAGCAGTATGCTCTGCTTCCTTTTACAGAGTCTGTGCCAGAAGTATGTCAGATCCTCCCAGGCGGCCCTGCTTATGTCGACAGAATCGGTATTTGGAGCGCTTTCCGGGGCTCTTTTACTTAATGAAGCAGTCGGTGGCAGGCTCCTTTTTGGATTTATCCTTATGTTTGTTGCGGTATTACTTGCACTTATAGAGCCGTCCTCATTTGAAATGCTATATCCCGATGAGACTGTCTCCTCTGCCTATGACATAGATTATGAGGGACTTTATGAGAAGGGGTACAGAGGTATAATTTTTGATATAGACAACACTCTTGTGATGCATGATGCTCATGGCGATGAAAGGTCGAGGGCTCTTTTTGAAAGGCTTAAGACCATAGGATATAAGGCCATGATACTGTCCAATAATGATGAAGAGCGGGTTACCTCCTTCATGAAGGAGGTTGGGGGAGAATATTGCATACATAAAGCTGGTAAGCCCAAAAGATCCGGATATAATGATGCACTTAAGATGATGGGAACGGACAGAAGCAATACCTTCAGCGTCGGTGACCAGCTGTTTACGGATGTTTGGGGCTCTAAGAATGCCGGAATACACATAATACTTACTGAGCCTGTCAATGTAAAGGAAAAGTTTCATATAATCCTTAAACGCAAGCTTGAGAGGATAGTCTTATATTTTTACGGGTTCTATCTGGATGAATTAAAGGAGCAGGAAATCAATGGATAAATACGGACTTATAGGGAATCCCCTGAAACACTCATTATCACCCTTTATACATGGCTGTATCTATGAGGGACTGGGTATTGATGCAGAATATTCACTTTATCCGATAGAGGAGGATCTTGGAGGGAATCTTTTGAGACTTCATGATGAGGGGATAAAGGGTATAAATGTCACTGTTCCGTATAAGGAAGCGGTTATCCCGTTTCTTTATGACATCGATCCGGTTGCACTTTATATGGGTGCGGTAAATACTCTCACATATACAAAGGATGGGTATATAGGACAGAATACGGATATAATAGGTTTATCAGAGGAATTTCAGGATATCGGAGTGAGCCTTGAGGGTAAGGATATACTGATAATAGGAGCAGGGGGTGCTGCAAGAGCGGCTGCTTTTATGGCGATCGGGAAAGATCCCGGATCTGTTACGATCATTAACAGAAACCGTAAAAAGGCTGAAAAGATCAGGAATGATATGAAGAAATATCTTGGCGAAAGCAGGGATACCAAAGACATCCCGATAACTGTTTTGGGCCTTGAGGATACCGATAAGCTTGAAAAAAGCGGATATATAGCGATACAGTGTACATCTGTGGGACTCAGCCCCGATTATGATTCCGTTATCATTAAGGATCCTGATCTTTATAAAAAACTCTCTGTCGGTCTTGATGTGATATATTCTCCAAAGACGACACTTTTCATGCAGCTTTGCAGGGCTAACGGAGTTCCTGCATATAATGGCCTTAAGATGCTGCTTTATCAGGCTGTGGCTGCATTTAAGATATGGACAGGAAGAGATGTGCCAAAGGATCTGACGGATAGTATCTATAACAGGCTTTATTCGATGCAGACAAGAAATGTGGTTCTCATCGGGTTTATGGGCTCTGGAAAGACAAGTGTCGGAAAGGAACTTGCAAAAGCTCTTGATTATGATTTTGTTGATACGGACAGTCTCATAGAGGCAGAGGAAGGAAGGAGCATAAGCAGGATATTTGAGGAAAACGGCGAAGAGTATTTCAGGGACCTTGAGGAGGCGCTTGCAAAAAGACTGAGCCTTGAAACAGACAGGGAGAGGCATATGGTTTTATCTGTCGGAGGCGGGCTTGTACTCAGGGAAAATAACAGAAAATATTTGAAAAAAACAGGTCTTGTGATATACTTGAAGGCAAGTGCCGATACCATAAGAGAGCGGTTAAAGGCAGATAAGAACAGACCGTTGCTTGCCAAAGATAAAGATAAGAGGATAGATGAGCTTTTAAGTAAGAGAGAAGCTGTTTATGAAATGGCAGGTGATATAGTTATAGATACTGATGATATGTCTGTTGAAGAAGTCGTATTAAAAGGAGAGAGAAGAGTATGAAGATTGTTGTTATTAACGGACCAAGCCTTAAGTCTCTGGGAAAAAGGGATTTGGATGTTTTTGGACGTAATGATTATGACTTTCTGTGTCAGATGATAATGAAGAAGGCTGCACAGGTAAATGTTTTGGTTGAGATATACCAGTCTAATCATGAAGGCGATCTTATAGACAAGATACTTGCCTGTGCCGAGGATGCGACCTCCGGGATAGTTATAAATCCGGGAGCTTATGCGCATTACAGCTACAGTATCTATGATGCACTCAGAAGTATGGACTTTTGCAAGGTAGAGGTTCACATCGCGGATATGTATAACAGGGATGAACCCTGGAGAAAGAATTCCGTTACTGCAGAGGCTTGTGACAGGCTTATAATGGGAAAGGGCTTTGACGGTTATCTCGAAGCGATAGACTTTATAATGGAGAATTCTCCACAGGATGCGGAAGAATGATAAAAAAAGGTTGAAATGTTTGGACAATTAGTTTAAACTTTTGTTATTACTGTTAAGGAGGACTATCGTATGATATCAGCAGGCGATTTCAGAAATGGCCTAACTGTGGAGATGGATGGTGCTGTATATCAGATTCTTGAATTTCAGCATGTTAAACCGGGAAAAGGCGCAGCTTTCGTAAGAACTAAATTAAAAAATATCATCAACGGCGGTGTTGTGGAGAAAACCTTCAGACCTACTGAGAAATTCCCGCAGGCCCGTATAGACAGAAATGACATGCAGTATCTGTATTCAGATGGGGATCTTTTCAACTTTATGAATGTTGAGACCTATGATCAGATCGCATTAAATAAAGAGACTATCGGAGATACACTTAAGTTTGTCAAGGAAAATGACATGGTTAAGGTATGCTCATACAATGGCAGTGTATTTGCTATTGAGCCTCCGATGTTCGTAGAACTTGAGATCACGGAGACAGAACCCGGATTCAAGGGTGATACGGCTACAGGCGCTACAAAGCCTGCAGTAGTCGAGACCGGAGCATCAGTAAATGTTCCGCTGTTTGTTGAGATAGGCGACAGGATCAAGATAGACACCAGAACAGGTGAATATCTGTCCAGAGCATAATTATTTTGTATCCTTACGGAGCTTCTGAATTCTCAAGAAGCTCCTTTTTTCATTTCATAAATACAATTCTTTATTTTCGTAATATTCCAGTTATTCTGCCCGCTGATATCTTTTTGATACGGATCGTCAACGTATGCATTTTTTGACAAGGCTGCGGGGATGAGCTGTGTAATTTGTAACTGTTTTTTCAGATAAGCTCATAAGGAGGAATAAAATGGAATTTAAAGAATTTCTTAAAAAGATCAGCGAGGGGATAGAAAATAACTATCTCAATATGGTAAAGGTTAAGATCAATGAGGTATTAAAAAATAACGGGGTGGTCCTTACAGGGGTCACCATCACGAGGGAGGATCAGAATATATCCCCGAACATCTATGTAAACGATTATTATGAGAATTTTACAAACAACAGGCAGACTATATCCGAGATAATACATTGCATAATTGAAACATATGAGAGCAACAGGATAGTCGGCAATGTGGATATGAGCTTCTTTATGGATTATGAAACCGTATCCGGAATGCTTTACTGTAAGCTTATCAACTACAGGGAGAACAAGAAGCTCCTTAAGGACGTTCCGTACAGGAAATTTATGGATCTTGCGATAGTGCCATACTGTATGCTGGGTGCAGATAACGGAATAGATAATACTTCAGGTGCCAGTATCCTTATACACAATTCCCACGTGAAGAGCTGGGGGAAGGATAAGGAAAGGGTCATTGAGGATGCACTTAATAATACAAGGAACTGTCTCGGGACACAGATAAGTGATATGAATGATGTGATGAAGGGACTTCTTGAACGGGATGATGATCTTTTTGAGCTTTCATTGCATGATATGCCCGAGACAGATACAATGTTTGTCATGAGCAATAATATTAAGCTTAACGGGGCCATATCAATGACAGATACTGATGCCCTGGAGGAGTTTTCCGAAAAACTCGGAAGTGATCTTTTTGTCATTCCAAGCAGCATTCATGAAGTTATACTTATACCGGCAAGTTCGCCTGAGGATATCTCTAAGATGGACGAAATGGTAGTTAATGTAAATGAGACCGAGCTGCTTAAGGAGGAGATACTGTCCGATCATGTCTATTATTTTACCAGGAAGGACGGATACCTTAAGATACAGGATAACGGAAAACCGTGTATAATGGCAGGGTATGCTTAATCTTGATATTTTAGGGTTGCTATGATATTATAAAGCAATGTGAGGAATATGCACTCGTAGCTCAGTGGATAGAGCAGCGGATTCCGGTTCCGCGTGTCGGGGGTTCGAATCCTCTCGGGTGCACTCATATTGCATCCACATTTTTCCGTGAGTGTTTTTAAAGATATAACAAGTGAAAGGATATTGTGGCTCACGGATCATGAACACGGAAGGAATTAGACTTTATGGCTAAGAATAAATTGGGAGATATCCTTGAAAAGCATTACAGATATTTTATAATCGGTGGATTGTTTCTGATCCTGGTCATTGTTCTTATTGTGTTCCTTGTATCAAGGAAGGATAAAGACGATGAAGTCGAATCCACCGGAGACTCATCGGCTGTAGTCAGCAGTAATGTCGAGGTTCCAAAGGATAAATATGAGGTAAATGCTTATCAGAATGTAAATTCACTTATGGAGCAGTATTATAATGCTCTGATGAACGGTGATTCCGCAACTATCGAAACCTTATGTGATGTTTTATCGGATTCGGAAAAATTCAGGATAGAAGAGAAGGCAAAGTATTATCAGCATTCTTCTGACTATACCGTATATACCAAGAAGGGATATCAGGATAATTCCTATCTTGTACTGGTGACCTTTAATATCTTATACCAGGGAACCCAGACGCCGGCGCCATCGCTTGATTCGGCTTATGTATGCACCGATCCTGCCGGCGCGCTTTATATCAATAAATCCGAGCTATCGGAAGATGAACAGGCATATCTTTTGGAGCTTACTGTCCAGAGCGATGTGGAAGAGCTCATAGAACAGGTAAAGGTTGATTATAACAAGGCTTTGGAGGAGGATCCTTCTCTGGCTACCGTAATATCCAATATAGATACTTCCGTAAATGAAGCTGTCAAGACAAGGCTTGCAGAACAGCAGAAGCAGGATGCGGAGGCAGCTGCCGCAGCTGAGGCAGAAGCACAGAATGAAGCGGGTTCTGATAAGGTGAAGGTTACGGATGCGGTCAATATAAGAGCATCGGCAAGTACCGATTCGGATATACTCGGAAAGACTACTTCGGGTCAGGAATTTACAAGATATGAGTCGATGGATAACGGTTGGAGCCGGATCGATTATAACGGTCAGGAAGCCTATATCAAATCGGAATTTCTTGAGAAGGTCGATGCCGGAGGAGACGCTGCAGGAGGAGAAACAACGGAAGCTGCAGGAGATGGAGGAGAGACTGTTAAGATCACCTCAGACGGTGTCAATGTCAGAGCCTCCAACAGTACAGACAGTAATAAGATAGGAACTGCCTCCAAGGGAAGTACCTACAAGCTTATTGAAAAGCTCGACGGATGGGTAAAGATCGATTATAACGGAACAGAAGCATATGTAAGTGCGGATTATGTTGAATGACAAAACCTGTGATCAATGATAAAAAAGTGTGGGACTCTTATAAAAGCCCCACACTTTTTTTCAGTATTTCAAGCTCGTTTCCTTTTATCTCACGATACTGACCTGTCTTCAGATCATTTAGGAGTATATTGTTTATCCTTACTCTTTTAAGCTCTCTTACTCTGTATCCCAATATCTCGCACATGCGCCGTATCTGTCTGTTAAGTCCCTGCGTAAGTATTATCTCAAAGGTTTTATCTGTTATCTTTCTTGCCTTACAGGGTCTTGTTGTGACATTAAGATCGGGAATAAATACTCCCTGACGTAAGCTGCTTATAAACTCCTTCGTACAGCTTTTGTCCACTGTGACAACATATTCCTTTTCATGACCGTTAGCACCTCGCATAAGGGCCTGTGTCAGTTCTCCGTCATTTGTCAGTATTATGAGACCTTCAGAGGATTTATCAAGCCTTCCCGCATACGTTATCCTGACGGGATACTTTACAGTATCGATTATGTTGTTCTTTTCCCTTTTTTCAGAGGTACAAACGATTCCCTTAGGTTTATTATATGCCAGATAGACCTTTTTTGTGCTTTGTCTTATTTCCTTACCGTTTACGGAAACGATCATTTTGTCAAAGACTTTTTCTCCGTTAAGTGCGACCCTCCCGTCTATCAGGACACTGCCCTGACTTATGAGCTTATCGGCCTCACGTCTTGAACAAAGTCCCGCATCGGAAATATATTTATTTATTCTTACTCCGTTTTGAATTAAATCACTCATGGTGGTATTATAAAATGAAAACACAAATAAGTAAAAGGAAATGTTTATATGAAGGAAATGAATGAAACTGATAAGATCAGATCAAGGATAAGAGAGCTTACCGATATACTCAACAGGGCTTCAAAGGCATATTATCAGGGTGATAATGAGATAATGAGTAACTATGAGTATGACAGGCTCTATGATGAACTTACGGAGCTTGAAAATATGAGTGGTATCATCATGTCCGACAGCCCTTCGATGAAGGTGGGATTTGAGGCGGTGGATGAACTTCCGAAGGAGAGACATGAAGCGCCGATGCTTTCCCTTGATAAGACAAAGAGCAGGGAAGATTTAAGATCCTGGCTTAACGGTCATGAGGGTCTTCTTTCCTGGAAGGAAGACGGGCTTACCATAGTCCTTACATATTCGGGAGGTAAGCTTACAAAGGCCGTTACAAGGGGAAACGGTGAGATCGGAGAGGTGATAACCAATAATGCAAAGACTTTTATAAATCTTCCGCTTTCCATCCCTTTTGGGAACGATCTTGTATTAAGAGGAGAAGCTGTTATCAGTTATTCTGATTTTGAGAAGATCAATGAGGAGATAGAGGATGTCGATGCAAAATATAAAAATCCCAGAAATCTCTGTTCAGGATCTGTAAGACAGCTTAATAATGAGATAACCGCAAAGAGAAACGTGAGATTTATAGCCTTCAGTCTCGTAAGGGCACAGGGGTTTGATGATGAGAATAAAAGATCCAGACAGATGGAATTCTTAAAAGACCTGGGCTTTGAGACGGTTGAATATCATGTTGTAAATGAGGACAACATACTTGACAGGATAGAATATTTTGCAAATGCGGTGAAGGATAATGACATCCCCTCTGACGGGCTGGTCCTTACATATGAGGATATAGCATATGGAAGGAGCCTTGGAAGGACAGCCAAGTTCCCCAGGGACTCTATCGCCTTTAAGTGGGCCGATGAAACAGCGGAGACGACTCTTCTTGATATAGAATGGAGTCCCTCAAGGACCGGGCTTATTAATCCTGTGGCTGTGTTTGAACCCGTAGAGCTTGAAGGGACTACGGTAAAAAGAGCCAGTGTCCATAATGTTAGCATCGTTAAAAGCTTAAAGCTTGGAATAGGTGACAGGATAACGGTATTCAAGGCAAATATGATAATCCCCCAGATAGGCAGTAATCTTACCATGAGTATGAATGTAGAGATACCAAAGGTCTGTCCTGCCTGTGGAAAAAGAACGATCATAAAAAAAGAAAACGATGTGGAAACTCTTTTCTGCGATAATACAGAGTGTATAGCCAAGAAGATAAAGGGGCTTACCTTATTTGTCAGCAGGGACGCCATGAATATAGACGGGTTATCCGAAGCAACACTTGAGAAATTCATCGCACAGGGCTTTATACACGAATATGCGGATATATTCAGACTTGACAGATACAGGGATGAGATCTGTAAAATGGAGGGATTTGGGGAAAAGTCCTATGAGAATCTCATGAAGAGTACAGATAATGCACGAAAGGTACTGATATCAAAGCTTATTTACAGTCTTGGCATTCCAAATACAGGGCTTTCAAATGCAAAGGTTATATGTAATGCTTTTGATAATGACATAGACAGGATAAGGAGGGCAAAAAAAGAAGAGCTTTCCGTCATAGACGGAGTGGGAGAGGTGATCGCTAAAACCTTCGAGGAGTATTTCGAGTCTGAAACAAATAACAGAAACCTCGACGATCTCTTAAAGGAAATAGAGATAATCATCCCCCAAAAGACAGAAGGAACGGAAGGGATCGAAGGAAAGACCTTTGTTATAACCGGAAGCCTTAACAGATTTGAGAACAGAAACGCACTTAAGGAGCTTATAGAGAATGCTCACGGAAGGGTTGCGGGTTCTGTAAGCTCTAACACGGATTATCTCATCAATAACGATATTAATTCAGGCTCCTCAAAGAATAAAAAGGCAAAGGAACTCAATATTCCGATCATCACAGAGGATGAGATGGTAAGCATGCTGGGCTTGCGGTGAAGGCTCCTTTAAAGCGCCTTTCTTGCCTAAAAAAGTTCGTTATGATATATTTATAGAACTATGGGCTCTATCAGCCTGAAATTATAATATAAATGAATAAGGGGAAAAAATATGCCTATCAAGATAATGAATTCCATGCCGGCACAGGCAACTCTGGAATCTGAAAATATATTTGTCATGACAGAGTACAGGGCGATGCATCAGGATATAAGACCTCTTAAGGTGCTTATCCTTAATCTCATGCCCACCAAGATAGAAACGGAGACACAGATATTAAGAAAGCTTTCGAATTCTCCCCTGCAGGTGGATGTTGAATTTCTGCAGACGGCAAGCTATGTGCCGCAGCATATCGACAAGACTCATCTTGACAGCTTTTACAGGACCTTTGACGAGGTTAAGGACAAAAAATATGACGGCATGATAATAACGGGAGCTCCGCTTGAAAAGATGAATTATGAAGATGTTGATTACTGGGAAGAGCTCTGTACCATAATGAATTGGACAGATAAGCATGTTCATTGCTGCTATTATCTGTGTTGGGGAGCATATGCGGCCTTTTATTATTACTACAACATAAATAAGAGACCGCTTGATAAAAAGCTTTCAGGTGTTTACGCACATAAGGTGATAAAGAAGACATCTCCTCTGTTCAGAGGCTTTGATGATGTCTTTTATGCGCCTCATTCAAGAGGGATAGATGTTACCGTTAACGATATAGAAAGCATACCCGAACTTGAGCTCATGGCTTATTCCGATGAGGCTGGCGTTACCGTTGTAAAGACAAGGGATTCAAGAAGATTCTTTGTCACCTGCCATTTTGAATATGATGACGATACCCTTAAGAAGGAATATTTAAGGGATCTTTCAAAGGGGATGGACCCTGAGATACCGGAAAATTATTTTCCCGATGATGATCCGGATAAGACTCCGGTTGTCAACTGGAGGTCGGCAGCCCAGCTTTTTTATACAAACTGGTTAAATTATTACGTTTATCAGAGCACTCCTTACGAGATAAACTCAGTCGGTGAGAAGTGACCGGCCATATCATCAGGCAGTGAAAGGCTTATTCTTATGAAAACAGATTATCCGGGCATTCAGAAGGAATGTGTCGAATGTATTAAAAACAGAAAGCTCAACAGCTATCCAAAGGGGGCAGATAAGGCAGCCATAAGTGATTATCGTGACAGGGTAAATAAGCTCTTATTGACCCTTACAAATGAAAGCTCTCCGGAAGTATCCAAAATGATAACCGATATCAAGGCAGAGATATTTGGGAGAGAGAATGCGAACGAATATGATTTTGAGAAGATAAACACATATTTTAACGAGCTGATGCTTGGATATGAGCAGTATATCGATAAGTGTATAAGTTCATCCGGTGATCCCCTGAAAGCAGCCGTTAAATTTTCAATGATAGGAAATTATATTGATTTCGGAGCACAGAATACGGTCGATGAAGCTGTCCTTAAGGAACTGATAGATGATAATGAACGTTTCCCGATAGATAAAGCTGTGCTTTCATCTTTCAGCTCAAATATTGAGAAGGCAAAAAGTATCGCTTACTTTACCGATAATTGCGGAGAGATAGTTTTTGATAAGCTTCTTATAAGGCTTATGCATAAACTGAATCCAAATATGAAGCTTTATGTGATAGTAAGGGGTAAACCTGTTCTTAATGATGCTACGGTTAAGGATGCCCTTCAGGTCGGTCTTGACAAAGAACCCGGGGTGATCCTTCTCGACAATGGAAACGATCTTGCGGGAACCTGTCTTAACAGGATTCCGGAGCATGTACTTGATATAATTAACGGTGCTGATTTTATTGTCTCGAAGGGGCAGGGGAATTATGAGACACTTCAGTACAGTGAGCTTCATGCTTTTTACATTTTTCTGTGCAAATGTGAGCTTTTCATGAGCTACTTTAATGTACCGAGGCTCACGGGTATTTTTACAGAGCTTTCAGGGGAAGACTGAGGCTTTAAAAAATATTTTTATCATATAAAAAAACAGAATAATAATATTAAAATCTGTTAATATATTGTAGTATAATATTATTGTTGGTTTGCTTTAAAGTGCTGTTTCATAGAGTGATCCTTATTATTGAAACAGCCGGGGGTTTGTCAGTTTAAGGCTATGGCCGTTAAGGAGGAAAATTTATGGCATGTTTTATTGTACCCGCAGCGGAGGCTGCAGTATCTTATGCGGTAGCAAGATCGATCGAAAAGAAAGAAAAGAATGAGCTTTGCGGGATATCTGAAAACGGTATCACCGATCAGACAGATAATATATATGATGAAGAGCACAGGATACCTTTTTCAAGAAAGGTTAAATGGCTTACAAAGCTTTTATCCGGAGGATCATTATTACTGGCGTATGAACACGTCTGGCACGGAGAGGTAACGCCCTTCTTCCCGTTTCTTACGGCAATGAACGATCCCGCAGAAACCTCGGCAATGCTTCATGAAATGGGTACTGTCGGCGTCTCCATGGCACTTCTTATAACTGTTTTCTGGGGTGGAATGCTGCTTGTTTCAAATGCGATAGAAAAAAGAGCGATAAGGGATAGCAGATCAGATATGATTAAGGCTGCAGCCATAAGAACTGATGATCAGGATAAGGATGCTGATATCTGAACGGAGGATATGATATGACTTTGCTTATTACAGTCTTTGCGGCAGCTATCGCCACGGTTGTCTGGTATAAAAATGCACCCGATGATACTTACAGGATAAGCACCCTCTGTTTTATGTACTGGGGAGCCTCCCTCATGTGGATGTGTGATGCCGTGGCTGAATATATCGAGCTTGGTTCTGCGTTTTTTGAACCGGCAGTTGAAGATATGATAAATGATGCTTTCCTTGGATTCTCCGTTATAGCCTTCGGACTTGTCATATGGCTTATAACCCTTCTTATAAAGGATCCCAAGGGTGTTATTAAAGCCAAGCTTTTCAGAAGATAACAGCAGCGGATAAGGGTGATGATCACAGCATATCGGAATCCTTCGGAGTGAGCCTCCATATGTTGTCATCGCAATTATAATATATAAGGATAGAACGCTCCCTGCCAAAGATATCGATCCTGCACTCATACGGAAGTATGGAGTTTGTCGCTATGATACCGTTTGGCAGTGTGAACTGTCCTTTATGATACAGATCCTTATATGATTTTATCCTGTATGACTGATATTCACCTTCATCATCCCTGAACCGGAGCTTTATAGGTATCAGATATCCTTCGGTGGTGTGCTGACAGATGACGTCTATGGGCTTATTGTTGTAATCCATAAATGACCTCCTGATACATATATAATTATAGAACAAACGTTCGGAAAAGTCTATAAAAAATCATGAAAAAATTCGGATCGATATCATTTCTTCTATGTATATCCTTATTGCTTTGCTCCTGTGGGGCAGGGTATTCTCAGATTACGCAAAATACGGAAAAAAATTATGAATTTATATATGAGAAATATGCCGCTATGACTCCTGAGGAGATAACGGCCTCACTTACTCTTGAACAGAAGGCAGCACAGATGGTCCAGCCCGCTGTCTACATGGTTACGGAAAAAAGGATGGAGGATAACTGCTACGGAAGTATCCTGTCAAAAAAACAATCCGTTGACTATCTGACCTGGCAGGAAACAGTGGATGCCTTTCAGGAAAGTGCGATAGCATCAAAAAGCGGGATACCTTATATATACGGGCAGGATGATGTGCATGGTGTGAATTATTGCAAAAATGCCGTATATTATCCGCATAATATAGGACTTGGCGCGGCAGATGATCCGGAGCTTATGTATAATATAGGCCTTGCAACTGCAGATGAAGCCAGGTTATGTCATATGCTCTGGAATTTTGCACCGTGTGTTGCGCAATCAACAGATCCAAGATGGGGCAGGACCTATGAATGCTATGGCTCTGATCTTGAAATGATAAGCTCGCTTGGCGTCGCATATACAAAGGGTCTTATAGACGGTGGTGTGATAGCCTGTGCCAAGCATTATCTTGGTGACGGAAATGTCTTATACGGTTCCGGAGAGGATTCCGATACGGACAGATTATTGGACCGCGGTAACGCAATACTCAGTGATGAAGAGATAGATGAGCTTCTAAAAGTCTATCAGGATGAGATCGATGCAGGGGTACAGACGATAATGATAAGCCACAGCGCTCTTAACGGTGTAAAGATGCATGAAAATGCAAAATATATCCAAAGGCTTAAGGAGGAGATGGGTTTTAAGGGATTTATAGTGAGCGACTGGAACTCGGTACAGAACACCTCAGGCAGGGATTATGATGAGAAGGTCGTCAACTGCGTAAATGCAGGGATCGATATGCTGATGGAGATAGGAAGCTATGACTATGCAATAAAGGCCATAACAGATGGCGTGAATAACGGTGATATAAGCAGTGAGAGAGTTGATGATGCGGTAACGAGGATAATAAGGGTCAAAAAGGAGGCAGGACTGTTTGAGGATCCTTTATTAAAAGACCTTAAAACAGTACAGTCCGAAACGGGATCTTCAGAATACAGGGAACTGGCAAGACAGGCCGTTCAGAAGAGTCTTGTGCTTCTTAAGAATGAGGGAAATGTTCTTCCCATAAAGGAGGGAAGCAAAATATATGTTACGGGTCCTGCTGCCGACAATGCTTCAGCACAGTGCGGAGGATGGACAATAGACTGGAGCGGCTACAGTGCGACAAAGATCGAAGGAGTTACCACCCTTTTAAAGGGACTTGAAGAAGTCGCGGAAGAAAAGGGAATAGAGATCATCACAGATAAGGAGAGGGCAGGGGAAGCAGATGCCGTCATCATTTTTATAGGTGAAAAAACCTATGCAGAGTGGAATGGTGATACTGAGGATATGGATATCTGCGGCCGCCTTGGCTTTGTTAAGAATAAAAATGCCATAGAGGAAGCAAAAGAGCTGAATAAACCTACCGTAGCCTGTATAGTTGCCGGAAGACAGGTGATCATGGATGAGTATTATGATGACTGGGATTCTGTTGTTATGTGTTACCTTCCGGGATCGGAGGGTGAAGGCGTTGCGGATGTACTTATTGGAAATGCCGATTTTACAGGGAAGCTTCCGGAACCCTGGTATGGCGATGTATCGGAAATAGGCTCAGATCGATGCTTTATTGAAAAAGGCTATGGATTAAGTTATGATATGGATATAAATTAAATCTTGGATTGACAACGAAAAAGAGATCAGTATACTAATGATGTGGGGTTTAAAAACTGATTCAGAGTATAGATAATTATTTGGGATATATATGAAGGGGAATCACAAAAAGCCATTATTACAAATAACGGTAATTCTGACAGTATTGTCTTTTGTTCTGACAATGCCTTTTTTTTCGTGTTATGCGGATGAATTTGATGATCAGATAGAATCCATGAAGCAGGATGAGGCAAAGACACAGGAGACGATATCCAATCTTGAAAAACAGACCCAGCAGACAAGAGAGGCGATCTCGCTTTTACAGGGACAGAGGGAAGCCAGTGAGGCAAATGTCAGCAATCTGCAAAATCAGAGCTCATCCCTGCAGAATCAGATCAACGATTATTCGGACCAGTTAGATAATCTCGACGGTGAGATAAGGGAAACAGAGAGTACAATGTCTGATGTTTCGGCCGAGATCATACGTCTGAACGGTGAACTCACAGAAATTCAGAAACAAAAGGATGAACGATATGCTCTTTTGAAAAACCGCATGAAGACTATCTATGAGACCGGCGGAACAAAGAGGATGCTTCAGCTTATTTTTGAATCAAAGTCCTTTAAGCAGCTTTTGAACCGTTCGGAATATTTAAACGGTATAATCCGCTATGACCAGAAAAAGATAGAAGAATGCCAGAAGCTTGAGGATGAGCTTAAGGAAAAGATCGCTGAGGTTGAAGCAAAGGAAGCTGAGCTTGATGAATATCAGGATAAGCTTGATGAGAAATATGACGAACTTGAGGATCTCACCGGCGAAGTTATGGGTATGCTTGCTTCCACGAACAATTCTCTCACAAGCGAAGCTAAGAAGCTTGAAAATTATGATGAGCAGCTTGCGGCACTTGACAAGACCATGAAGGCGATAGAAGCGCAGACCGCAGCGGCTCAGGCAGAGCTGGCAAGGCAGACGGCTGCAAGGCTTGCGATGAAGAGGGAGGATACTTCGGGTGCCTATACGGCAAGCGGTTCGGAGCTTGAATGGCTTGCTTCGACAATACAGGCTGAGGCAGACGGTGAATCCTATACGGGAAAGCTGGCGGTCGGTTCTGTCATCATGAACCGTGTAAAGAGCTCCTCCTTCCCCAATTCCGTAGTGGGTGTTATAACCCAGAGTATGCAGTTTGCTTCCTATCGATCGGGAAAGGTTGAACTCATTATGTCAAAGGGAGCAAATTCCACCTGTGTACAGGCTGCCCAGGAGGTTTTGGACGGAGCAAGAGTCGGAGATTATCTGTTCTTTATGACCAGGTATTATGCGGACTATTATGGTATAAGTGAATATACCATGATAGGTAATCATGCCTTCTTTTACAGATGGATAGTAAAAGAAAAAGAACCGGAGCCCGAGGCAACGGAAGAAAACACCGAAAA
>JAILEM010000131.1 GCA_024687745.1 Lachnospiraceae bacterium | reverse complement strand
TAACAATGCCAAGAACAATATAGGTATAAATAAAACATATTCGGATAAATTAAATACTCAGGTTGCTACAGGCCAGAAGATCACAAGACCCTCCGATGACCCGGTCATAGCGATAAGGGCCTTGAGACTTAACAGCAATATAGCAGAGCTCAATCAGTATTATGATAAGAATATTCCTGATGCGGATGCCTGGCTTACGACCACAGAGACGGCGCTTGATCAGACAAATACTATTCTTGAGAGCATACAGTCACAGCTTACAACAGGAGCTTCGGATGACAATACGGCAGATGACAGGATGAATCTCCTTGAGAACCTTTCCTCCTTAAGAGACCAGATCTATAATGCCGGAAACGCCGACTATGCCGGAAGAACAGTTTTTACCGGATACAGGACCGGAGAATCCCTGACCTTTATGGAGGATACCGGCAACTTAAGATACCAGATGACAGAGGAGCTTACCTTTGAGGATGTATCTAAGATTAATTACGTATCAGGTGATTTTGAGGTAAATAAGTCAAGTCTTACATCAGTGACTGAGCAGAATATAAGTAATACGGAGGTTTACAGGATAAGGCTTGCCTATAATAACCTCAGTGATCCTCAGAAGGATGCCTCGGGAGCTGATCTTAGTCCAAATATAAGTTATACCCTGAAAGACGGTACAACAGGTTCTTACACTGTAGATGTAGTTTCGTTTACAGGAAATCAGACTGCCGATGACAAATATTATACTGATATAGGCGATGATGAGGTCAAGCTCATAGCAGATACGGGAGAACTTATCCTTGGCGCAAATGTAGCAAAGACTCTTCAGGCAGACGGAACAACCATGAGCATTGAATACGGAAAGTCTGAATTTGAAAAGGGTGACTTAAGGCCTGAACATTACTTTGCCTGTAAGTCAATGGACACGGACGATTCCGCCGCAAATGTCATCTCATACAACTATGATGATTCCGGAGATCCTGATTTCCAGAGACAGAAGATCACCTACGAGGTGGCATTCAACCAGTCTCTTGAGATAAATACAAATGCCTGCGATGTGTTCACCCATAATATAGGAAGAGATGTGGATGAGCTTGTGGAGCTGACCCAGGCAGTTATAGATATTGAAAGCAAGATAGATACTCTTAAGGAAATGCAGGGTGATACCTCTTATAGCGATACAGAACAGGAAACCATAGCCTCCATGCTTGAAGCCGCGACCAAGGAATTTGATTATCTTAAGGAGAATATGCAGAACAGGTTTTCAGAGGCAATAACCGCTTTCCAGGGCTATGCCTTCCAGCTTAATACAGAAAACGCTTCTGCCGGAAGTAAGAGCGAAAGACTTGAGCTTACAAGGGAGAGAGTCAGTGAGCAGAGACAGAATTTTAAGGAGCTTGCAGACACCAATATAAATATAGATCTGACAGATGCAGCAATAGATTTAAAGAGTGCCGAGGTTGCCCTTCAGGCATCACAGGCTGCCACAGCTAAGATAGTACAGCAGTCACTCCTTAATTACCTGTGATAATAGTGTGAAATTAAGCATTTAACACTTGATTTAGCCGGAGAAAATCTATAAGATTATTATAAGGAGCGTAAAGCTTTTTGCAGTGACCCGGTCAACATACCGGTCGATCTTAAAAGGTAAGTTAAATTAGGTTCGTACAGGGATCCTGCGCGGACCTAAGTGTGTAGAATATAAAATATGATTGCAAGAAATTTGCAGGAGAGAAGGGAGAGCATATTATGCACATAATCACAAAGATATTTGGGGAAATACTGGTAGACGAGGAGAAGAAGATCACATTCCCGAGAGGAATAGTCGGTTTTCCCGAGTTAACTGATTTTATGCTGATCCATGATGCCGATACCAAGGATCCTGACGGTGGTGGGATCAAGTGGTTACAGTCCTTACAGGAGCCGGCTTTTGCCATGCCTGTTATGGATCCGCTCATTCTCATACCGGATTATAATCCTACGATAGAGGATGAGCTGTTGAAGCCTATAGGAAGGCTGCATCCGGAGAATATGCTTGTACTTGTAACGGTTACTGTTCCCATAGACATAAAGAACCTTTCGGTTAACTTAAAGGCACCTCTTATCATTAACGGGGACAGCAGAAAGGCCGTTCAGGTGATACTTGAAGAGGACTATGAAGTAAAGCACTATATTTACGATAAACTTGAAAAAGCAAAAAAAGAGATAGATGAAAACAGCGCCGAATAATAAGGCCCCGGAACTTATATTCCGGATAATATGATACAGAATAAGGAGGATATGGAATGCTTGCATTATCCAGAAAGAAAAATGAGGCGCTTGTCATTGATAACAATATTGAGGTGACCGTGCTTGAGATAAAGGGAGACCAGGTAAAGATAGGGATAAGTGCCCCCAAGGAGATACCTATCTACAGAAAGGAAGTATATCTACAGATACAGGAGGCTAACAAGGCTTCCATGAACAATGAGGGACTTGAGGCATTAAAGAAGCTGTTTTAAAAAATATTTTTTTAATATTAATTATGCCGGCATCCTGCCGATATAATATATAGAAATCCGTTATTAACTTGTTTTTCATTTAATTTATATCACATGGAGGTGATGGATCATGGCAGTAGAGCCTATAGGAAGTGTAATGACATATCAGGCACAGCAGATAATACCTGAAGTGAGCAATACACAGAAAAACAACACATCCACTGCTGCATACACGGAGGGAACAGCACAGGATGAAGCCGCATCGCAGGCAGTGGATAATAAGATCGTTGTAGTGGATAGTGCCAACAAAGCAGAAGATGGCAGTACCGGAGATAACGGTAAGAATGAAAAAAATGAAACTGCCAGTAATGAACAGATAAAGAAGGCAGTTGAAGAGCTTAACAAGAAGATGATGCAGAGATCTGAAGCTCTTTTCGGTATCCACGAAGACACAAACAGACTTACTATAAAGATAGTAGATCAGAAATCAAAAGAAGTCCTGAAAGAATATCCGCCTGAGAAGACCCTTGACATGATAGCCAAGGTTTGGGAAATGGCGGGTATCATTGTAGATGAAAAAGGATAGGAGGTGAACAGATGAGCATCAGGTTAACAGGTATCAATTCCGGCATGGATACAGAA
>JAILEM010000095.1 GCA_024687745.1 Lachnospiraceae bacterium | reverse complement strand
GTTTGTATCCTGTATGATGGCAGAACGGCGCTCCCATGAAGCGGCTCTGTCCTGAGCCATCTGCATCTGTGCATTATTGACAGCGTTTGCGGCACTGATCTTCTGGGTTTCCACAAACTGGTTGAGCTCGGCGTTTATCTGCTCGATATCGGGGAGATACTGAGTGGTCTCATCAACCTTTTCAAATTCCATAAGCATTGCATCAAACTCTGATGCAGGGCATATAAGAAAGAGTTCATACTGAATTTCCCATATCTTCTGCTCGGATCTTTCCGCTACCGTATCGGCCATCTTATTGACAAAACTGCCAAGTCTTCCCCCGAATAAGGATTCCCCCTTCCTGCCGATCGATCTCATATGGTCGGACATATTGGCAAATGACTTTATCTTATTCAATACGATCCTTGTTTCCACAACAGCCTTCATGGGTTCCCCGGTTGAGGAAGTACAGTTATAATACCTTCTTATCCATTCCGGTATGACCTCGGCAAAGCCTGACTGTGTTCTTTCCGTTATTATCTGCTGTAGCTTGTTTTTTTCCTTCTCATCAGGCTGTTTCTCATCGTATAACTGTATATTTGACAGATCAGGGCATTTTTGAAGAATACTGTCACAGTAATCCCTTGCGTTCATATATGATTTCAAACGGAAATAAGAGGGGTTTAGAGGATTGATCGGTCCGAAATCCAGCTTTTCCTGAAGATGCTGTGTCATCATTCCGGGATCGATATGTTTATATTTTGCAGACCCGACAAATAATATAGCGGTTTTATGATCAGGTGATTCCAAGGAAAAGCACGGAACAAAGGGTGTTCCTATCATGTCCCATCTGTCCGCTGCTTTGACAGTGATCGAAAAGCCTGATGGAACATAGGCTTCCATAAAAAAGCGGTTTTTTATTATCTCATCTCCATTTATTGTCATTGGAATAACGGTACCGTCACCGTATTGAGGCATACCTGCAGGGGGATTTTCCCGGTTGCTTCTCGGATGCATCTCGTATTCCGTATTACAGAAATCACATTTTACTATTTTTTTGTAGCCGTCCCAGTGAATGGCTGCTCCACAGTGCTGACATATTATATGCTCCATATTTACCTCCCGGGGATCATCTGTGATAATCCGGTTTATATGATATTAAATTATATCACAGAAAGATCCGGGCGGAAACAGGCAACAGATGTCTTGCTGACACAGGATAAATATAAGGGAGAGGTTTTTTTTGTAATGCTTGTGTGATATATTTATAATGCCGGGTCAGAAAGGATCATTACATTTATCTGGATCCGGCAAGGGAGGATATGATATGAAGAAGATCGAAGAATATGTAAGGACGATTCCGGACTTCCCGAGTCAGGGCATAATGTTTCGCGATATAACGACGGTACTCCGGGATGCGGACGGTTTCAGACTGGCGATAGATGAACTTTTAAAGCTTGTGGAAGGTCTTGATTTTGATGTGGTTGTAGGTGCCGAATCCAGAGGCTTCATTTTTGGAGCACCCATAGCTTATGAGCTTCATAAGCCCCTTGTCCTTGTAAGAAAGAAAGGGAAGCTTCCCGGTGATACGATAGAGTGCAGTTATGAGCTTGAGTATGGCCGGGCTACGGTTGAAATGCATAAGGATGCCATAAAAAAGGGACAGAAGGCTCTTCTTGTAGATGATCTGATAGCAACCGGAGGAACTATAGAAGCATCCGCAAAGATGGTAGAGGAATTGGGAGGAGAGGTCGTAAAGATCATATTTCTTATGGAGCTTAAGGGACTTAAAGGAAGAGAGAGACTTTCCAAATATGATGTGGCCTCAGTTATCTCTTATGAGGGTAAATAGGACAGAAAGGTATATAAAAGATCTGACGGAATATTTAATGTTAAATACAAAAAAGTATGGATATTTTGATATTAACTTTGTATAATGGTTAGCGTAGACTAACCAAATGTCTGCAGTTTGACAGTTCAAGGGAGGAGATATAAAAGGATGAAGCTGACAGAGCTTAAGGAAAATGATATCGCAGTAGTATCGGGATTAAGTGGAGATGACCGGTTTATAAGCCGCATCACCTCTATAGGTCTTACACCGGGAAGCCGGCTAACCGTAATAAAGAATGATAAGAACAGGCCCATGCTGGTTTATTCCAGAGATACGATGATAGCTCTTAATCAAAAGGAGTGTTCAGGTATAGAGGTGACGGAGGTGGGAGCATGAGTGAAATAGTAACTATCGCGCTTTTAGGTCAGCCAAACTCCGGAAAATCAACTCTTTTCAACACTCTTACGGGACTTCGCCAGCATGTGGGAAACTGGCCCGGTAAAACTGTTGAGAAAAAGGAGGGAAGCTTTTCGTATAACGGAAGGATCTATGATATCGAAGATCTTCCCGGATCCTACAGCCTTTCGGCAAATTCGGATGAAGAGGTGATAACAAGGGATTTTATCGCATCAGGCAGAGCAGATGTTGTATGCATCCTTGCAGACAGCTCCCAGCTTGACAGGAGCCTGTTTATGACGGCTGATTATGCCGGGATAAATGTTCCGTGTTTTCTGGTCCTTAATATGGAGGATGTCGCAAAGGAGCAGGGAAAAAGAATAGATATAAACATTATAGAGAAAAATCTCGGGATACCGGTGGTGCTTTTCTCCGCAAATGACAAAAAGGATTATGATCCCTTCTACAAGGTGCTTGAAAGAGCTGTTGCGGATAAGCCCATGATAAATACCTCCATATTGGAAGCAGGGTATGATAAGATAAGCGGCTATAAAGAGATAAAGGAAATGATACCCGAAGGACTCATAGACGGATACTCCTCCATGTGGATAGCCATAAAAGCACTTGAAAATGATCCTGTGGTAATGGAACGGTTAAGGGAAAGCTTAGATCCTGCAAAGACAGACAGGATAGACAGTTTAAGAGACTCCATACAGGGAGCTGTAGAAACGGGAGGAGCCAAATTTTCATGGATAGACAGCGTGCTTGAGGGAGCAGTCAGTGAAAAGACGGAAAAGATCACTCTCAGCAGACTTGACAGGATCTATACGGATAAAACCTGGGGAAAGCCTGCTGTTGTCCTTACGATACTGTCAGGCCTCATTTTATCCTTCATACCGGCACTTCCTCTGATGGGAGTGGGAATGGCAGTATCCGCTCTTAAGGCACCGGTGGGAAAATTACTGTTTTCTGCGGGCTGTCCGGAAATTATCATTTCCATAATAAACAGTGTGATAATACAGTCCTTTTCATATATATTCCAGATGCTTGGTTTTGTTTTCGGTGTGACTCTGGTATTTGGACTTCTTGAGGAGGTAGGTATAATGGCCAGGGTTTCCTATGTGTTTGATAATACCATGGGTAAGCTCGGACTCCAGGGAAAATCGGTAATGCCCTTCCTTATAAGCTTTGGCTGTACCATGGGAGGAGCGGCAGGATCCCGTGTTATAGATAACTGGGGGCAGAAGGTCCTTACAATAGCCCTCGCCTGGGCGGTACCCTGTGGTGCTGCCTGGTCAGTCGTTCCCATGCTTTCAACCCTGTTCTTTGGACCCGGGGCCGTACTTGTCATAATAGCGATACTGCTTACGATGTTACTTCATATGTGGATCACGGCAAAGGTGTTTGGTAGAAAGCTTATTACAAAGGAAAACCGTTACGGAATGATAATGGAGATGCCTCCCTATCATAAACCCAAGTGGGGAGCTCTTTTAAGATATGTTCTCGGACGTACGAAGGATACCTTCGTACGTGTTACAAGAGTTGTGCTTGTTGTTTGTACTCTTTTCTGGCTCCTTAGCTATTCCTTTGTTTCAGGGAGCGATCCGGTACTTTACAGGATCGGTATGGCTATAGAGCCGGTTACTAAGATATTCGGACTTAACTGGAAGCTGTTTATGGCCTTTGTTGCCTCCTCCATAGGAAAAGAGGGAGCCCTCGGGGTTATAAGTGCTCTCTTTAACGGCGGAAACTTTTACGGAGCCTTCAGTGATGCCATGAGCGGGGCGGCGGTGGCCTCAGATCTTAACGATACCCTGATCTCAAATGTAACAAAGCCTGAGGCTCTGGCATTTATCTTTGCCATAACCTTTAATATGCCCTGTGTGGTCGCCCTTGCAGCAACCTATCAGGAGATACATTCCGTTAAATGGACTGCAAAGATAGCGGGTTATTACACGATAGGTGCACTGTTGCTTGCCGCGATAGTATATCATATCGGAATTTTAATCTGGTGAGGTAAGACATGGACAGACTGCTTGAACTCTTAAAGGATGGCCATGCAAGGACTACTCTCATGCTGGCATCGGAACTAAACACTACAGTCACGGATATAGGAAGAAAGCTCGAATATTTGGAGAATATGGGGATAATAAAAAAGGTGTCCTTAGAGGAACCATCCTGTGTGGAAAGCTGTACAGGGTGCAGTGGATGTGGCCCAAGGGAGAGTGGTAAAAGCAGTAAATGTGAGGGGTGCATGCCGGATAAGGAGATCCTTAATATGGGAGAGATGTGGGAAGTTGTTCATCATGGATGAGTATAAATGACATAGTGATAAAAGGGACATTTGCCTTGTTCAAACGTCCCTTTTTTATTTTATCATAAGGTGCATAGTATGAAAAAATATGGTATATTATATGAAGATGGCCGGAGAGTTATACTCTTAAAAACAGTATCCCGAATGCTTATGAGCGGGAGTACTGTTTTAAGTATCGATCCGTTCATCTGAAATCTTAGATCAGTATAAAAGGAGGTTACGTATGAAAAGGTTATTGGCAGTTTTACTGACTGGTGCGATGGCATTCAGTCTTGTTGCCTGTGCAGGCTACACCACAGCTCCGGCACCGGCGGCAGAGCCTGAAGCAGAGGCTGAGAGCACAGAGGCAGAGGAGAAGAGTGAAGAAGCTGAGGCAGAAGAGGGTGCAGCTGAAGGAGAAGCAGTTGACGAGGAGCTTGTGGCAGCAGCTAAGGAAGAGGGAACCCTTATAGTTTACGGTTCCTGTGAAGAGGACTATCTTGCAGCAGCTTGTGATCATTTTAAGGAGCTCTACGGGATAGACGTACAGTATCAGAGATTATCCACCGGTGAAGTTCAGTCAAAGATAGAGGAGGAAGCCGGTAATCCTTCGGGAGATGTATGGTTTGGAGGAACCACAGATCCTTATAACATCGCTGCATCGGAAGGGCTTCTTGAGGCTTATGAGGCAAAGAATGCTTCACATCTCATCGGAAGCACCTATCGTGACAAGGACGGATACTGGTATGGTATCTATAAAGGAATCCTTGGCTTTATGGTAAATTCAGATGAACTTGACAGAATGGGAATACCCGCCCCAAAGGATTGGGAAGATCTTCTGGATCCCCAGTATCAGGGACTCATATGGCTTTCCAACTACAATACGGCAGGAACGGCAAAGCTTGTTGTAAATACCATGATCCAAAAGTATGGACATGATGAGGGTATAAAGTACCTTGTGGATCTTGATAAGAACATCCAGGTATATACAAAGTCAGGCTCAGGTCCTTCTAAGAATGTAGGAACAGGTGAATGTGTTGTCGGCATAGGCTTCCTTCATGACGGTATCACCCAGATAGAAGATAACGGCTACGGAAACATAAGCCTTGTTATCCCTTCATCGGGAACCTCATATGAGATCGGAGCAACGGCGATATTCAGCGGAGCAAAGCATCCCAATGCAGCCAAGCTCTGGATAGAGTATGCACTCAGTCCCGAATGTGTTGAGCTTGCAGCAAAGAACGGTTCATATCAGTTCCTTGTATTGGATAATGCCAAACAGCCCGAGATCGCTACAGAGTTCGGACTTGATCCCGACAATGTAATGGAATATGATTTTGAGGATGCAAAAGCAAATACGACAACCTATGTGGAAGAGGTTATGTCAGCACTTGGATCTGCTGCAGATGATCGTTTCCAGACTGAATAATGATATTTTTTCGGGGTGTACATTTTGTACACCCCGAATTTATCTTAAAATATCTGAATTTTAATACATTATATCCGTAGAAAGGAGTTTTCCATGGCGAAAAAACAGAGCGCGGCTCTGGACAGAAAAAAATTTCTGGCAGATCCTGTCATGGTTACGACCATAGTAGTGCTTATCGCATTTCTGGCACTGTTCATTCTCTACCCGCTTGCTATTCTTTTGGTGGACAGCTTTATAACCGAAGAGGGAGTGGGCCTTTCCATATTCAGACGTGTCATGGGTATGCCCAATTTCAGAAAGGCTATAACCAATACCCTAAAGGTAGGCTTCTTTGTCGGTATCGCTTCAACACTCATAGGACTTTTGTTTGCATATGTGGAGGAGTATGTAAAACTCCGTACAAGGTTTCTTTCGGGGATTTTCAAGGTTGTCTCGATGCTGCCTGTCGTCTCTCCTCCGTTTGTTCTTTCATTGTCCATGATAATGCTTTTTGGTAAGGCAGGTATACTGACACGATATATCCTTCACATCTATGATAACAATGTATACGGATTCTGGGGTATAGCCGTAGTACAGACCATGACATTCTTCCCGGTCTGCTATATGATGCTTAAGGGACTCTTGAAGAATATAGATCCCTCTCTTGAAGAGGCGGCACGCGATATGGGCGCATCGAGATGGAAGGTTTTTATGACGGTGACGCTTCCGCTCATCCTTCCGGGTCTTGGAAATGCTTTCCTTGTTACCTTCATTGAGTCCATAGCGGATTTTGCAAATCCCATGATCATCGGCGGATCCTACGATACCCTGGCTACGACCATCTATCTTCAGATAACGGGAGCCTATGATAAGGAAGGCGCATCGGCTATGGCCGTAGTATTATTATGTATCACTCTTGTCATGTTTGTTGTACAGAAATTCTATCTTGAGGCAAAAAGTACGGCAACCCTTTCGGGAAAAGCGTCCAGACAGAGAATGCTTGTTAAGGAAAGAAGTGTTACCCTGCCTCTTTCGATACTCTGTTCCGTGATGGCAGTCTTTGTTATCATGATGTACATCTGCGTACCCTTTGGTGCACTCTTTAAGACCTGGGGTTATGATTTCCATCTGACGACCAAATGGTTTACCCAGGTGTTCACTAAATATAAGGGCTTTAAGGCCTTTAAGGATTCATTTATACTGTCACTGATCGCATCCCCGATAACGGCGCTTATTTCAATGGTCATTTCCTATCTTGTGGTAAAGAGAAAATTTAAGGGAAAAGGCTTTATTGAAGCTGTATCAATGCTTGCAATGGCGGTTCCGGGTACTGTTCTCGGTATCGGTTATATCAGGGGATTTTCGGCGGGTGTCTTCCGTACGGGATTTTTACAGGGGTTATACGGAACGGGAGCCATCCTTGTCATCGTATTTGTTGTAAGAAGTCTGCCTACGGGAACAAGAAGCGGTATTTCCGCCTTAAGGCAGATAGATAAGAGTATAGAGGAATCGGCATATGATATGGGTGCTGACTCTCTTACGGTGTTTATGACAGTAACCCTTCCTCTTATAAGGGACAGCTTCTTAAGCGGCCTTGTAACGGCCTTTGTAAGAAGTATCACTGCCATCAGTGCGATCATACTGCTTGTTACTCCGCAGTATCTTCTTATCACCGTACAGATAAATGAATTTGCCGAAAAGGGTTCATACGGTATTGCCTGTGCATTTGCTACCATTCTTATTGCGATCACATATGGTGCGGTATTGATCATGAATCTTATAATAAGCCGTTTTGGAGCCGGCAGAATGATCAAAGAGGAGAATTAGATAATGGGAAAAGAAAAAAAAGGTATCAGACTTGAACATATATCCAAGATATATCAGGATCCTAAGACAAAAAAGGACTTTTATGCCGTTAAGGATGTAAGCCTTGACATCGAACCCGGCAGCTTTGTTACTCTTCTTGGTCCCTCAGGATGCGGTAAAACAACAGTTCTTCGTATGATAGCGGGTTTTGAGAGCCCTGATGAAGGTGAGATATATTTAGCGGGAGAGCCCATCAATGCGCTTACACCCAATAAGCGTGATACGGCAATGGTATTTCAGAGCTATGCACTGTTACCGCATTATAATATCTTTGATAATGTTGCCTATGGTTTAAGGCTTAGAAAGCTTGATAAGGATACGATCAGAACAAAGGTAACGGACATTCTTAAGCTTGTCGGTCTTGAGGGTATGGAAGCAAGGATGACAAACCAGCTTTCAGGGGGCCAGCAGCAGAGAGTAGCGCTTGCAAGGGCTTTGGTATTGGAGCCCGGAGTTCTTTTGTTTGATGAGCCTCTTTCAAACCTCGATGCCAAGCTCAGGGTGACGATGCGTACGGAGATCCGCCGTATCCAGCAGGAGGCGGGGATAACGGCTGTATATGTTACTCATGACCAGAGCGAGGCCATGGCCATCGCTGATAAGATCATAATAATGCAGGGAGGAGTTGTATCCCAGGCAGGCACTCCAAGGGAGATATATTATACCCCGAATGACGAATTTGTGGCAGATTTCATCGGAGAGGCCAATTTCCTTAAGGGTAAGCTTCTGAATCTTGATGGGAATGAGGGAGAGATAGATATTAACGGTACAGCCATCAGGATATCGGGGATTTCCAAAAGAGAGACGGGAAGTGAGTGTACTTTGGTATTAAGACCCGAATCTGCGGATCTTTCTGATGAGGGAGGATTGCCCTGTGAAGTCATATTAAGCTGCTTTATGGGAAGCTATCAGTACTATCATGTTAAGATAGGTGATCAGACGGTAAAGATAACCGTGTTTAATCCCAAGAATAAAAAGATATATGATGTGGGTGAGAGAGCCTGTGTTATATTTGATTCTGAAAATGTTCATGTTCTGTAATAATAATTAAAAATCACGGAATAAGATAATATCCGGATCCTGTTTCTTAATTTTATTAATTTCAGGGTCCGGATATTTATATTTTTGTTCTGAGTCATTTGATCAGTCAAGAGCGACTATCTCATTATAATATTCTATGTAATCCTTTCTGCCTTCCCTGGTAAAGGATATGGCAGTTCTCGGATGCTGGTTCAAAATCCCTGTCATGAGATATTGAAGATCATAGCCCCAGGTGATCCCGCCCTTTTTAAGC
>JAILEM010000087.1 GCA_024687745.1 Lachnospiraceae bacterium | reverse complement strand
ATGGATTTACTGCCGCCCCTCACAGGGATGAAAGCGACAGTTTTTGGTCTCTTCTCTTCCTTCATCCTAACGATCTGTCAATATCCCCTCAGTTTTTTCCTGGTCTCAAGTTCCTTTTTGGTAAGTACCTTCTTCCCGTCTCCGAGTATCTGTTCAACAAGCCTTATATCCTCAACGAGGCGCATAAGATCCTTGACATTTAAGGATGCCGCCTGATCGGAACCATACATCGTATTATCAAGGGTAATATGTCTTTCTATCGAGGTTGCTCCCAGTGCGACAGCAGAGGTTGAGATTATCCTTCCTGTTTCATGTCCGCTGTAGCCCACCTTACACCCGTAGCGTTCCTTAAGTGCAGGTATCAGCCTAAGGTTTGCATCCTCCTTTGGCATCGGATAGGTGCTGTTGCAATGCATGAGTTCAAAGGGACAGTCATGGTCTTTAAATACCGAAACCGCTTCATCGATCTCATCATATGAACTCATTCCGGTGGCTATGAAGGTATATTTCTTTTCCTCAGCTATCATATTAAGCAAAGGGATGTTTGTAAGCATTGCGCTTGCAACCTTATTATGCTTAAGATCATACTGCCTTAAGAAAAGCTGTGAATCAGGATCCCAGGCAGAGGCAAACCACTCTATGCCCTTTTCCTTACAGTATCTGTCGATCTCATCATATTCCTCTTTGCCAAATTCGAGAGCTTCCTTCTGCTCTCTCTGGGTGGTCCCAAAGGGGCTCTCCCTGTAGCTGTCAAGATACTCCTTTGTATATACCTTATCTATTGTCCTTTTCTGAAATTTAACGGCATCACATCCCGAAAGAACAGCCCAGTCTATGAGTTTCCTACATATATCCATATCCCCGTTGTGATTGATGCCTATTTCCGCTGTTACAAATACATGCTCAGACATAACAAAACCTCACTGAATTATGATATAATTACTTCGTATTTCATTATATATTCTTATTTCTTTGTTTTCAAGAATAATAAGGGTCTGTGATGCTTATATCAGTTATAACAACAGAGTGGGTTTTACGTTTATGAATAATTAAGTTTTATTCATTCCAGGAGTATTATCATAAATCTCATTTTTATCGAAAAATAATCTGCATTTCAGGGATTTAGCAGTATATTATTCAGGTTTGTGATCTATCTTAAATAAAGGAGTTTCTTATGAAAGCATGGGTTTTGAGCGATATCGGTGACTTTTCGTTAAAAGAAGTAAAGGATCCCAAACCTGCAGATAACGAAGTCATTGTAAAGGTTAAGAACTGCGGAATATGCGGATCCGACATTCCAAGAGCCTTTAGGGACGGCGCACATAACATGCCGCTCATCATAGGACATGAATTTGCAGGAAGTGTTATTGAATGCGGTAAAAATGTTTCAGAAAAATGGAAGGGTAAAAAGGTAGGTATTTTCCCTCTTATCCCCTGTATGAAATGTCCTTCATGTATGAACAGACAGTATGAAATGTGCTCAAAATACAATTATCTTGGTTCAAGATGCAACGGAGGATTTGCCGAATATGTGGCTGTACCTGAATGGAATCTCATAGAGTTATCCGATAATATCTCCTTTGAACAGGCGGCAATGCTCGAACCTATGTCTGTTGCCCTTCACGCAATAAGAAAGTCGGGAATTGATATGGATACGAAAAGTGTCGCAATATTCGGGGCGGGAACCATAGGTCTTTTCATCCTTATGCATATCCTCTCAATGGGTATAGAAAATGTATATATCATAGGAAATCACGACATCCAGAAAAAAAAGGCTGCTGAGCTTGGACTTAACCCCGATAATTTTATAGATACAAGAATATCCGATCCCGTCAGGCTGTTAATGGATCACACCTGTGGGCTCGGGGTCTCTGCTACCTTTGAAGTTGTGGGAACTGAATCTGTCTATGAGGAGGCAGTTTCCTGCACAGGGGCGACAGGAAGAATATGCCTTGTAGGCAACCCGCACAGTGATATGGGATTAAGCAGAAATATCTATTGGAAGATACTGAGAAGTCAGCTTACCCTGTGCGGGACATGGAATTCCTCCTTTAAGGGTTATGAAGATGACTGGAGGGATGTAATAAAAAGTCTTGATAAAGGCCTTATAAAACCGGAAACTCTTATAACCCACAGATTTACTCTTGTTGACATAGACAGAGGATTCCATATCATGAGGGATAAGAGCGAGGATTATATTAAGATAATGTGTGAATGTACTTAAAATATCTCTGCTTAAATGTGAAGCAGGATATTTCAGATTAAAAGGAAAAGAAAAGCTATGAATACAGTTCTTATCTTATCAGGCGGAGTCGGAAGCCGCGTAAACTCCGACATTCCGAAACAGTATATAGATATAAACGGTCATATGATGATCTCAAGATGTATTGAGGCGGTGCTAAAATGCAGCCATATAGACTGTATACATATCACTGCCGCCAAGGATTGGCAGGAAGCAATTAAAGCTGATGCAAAGGAACTCATAGGAGATGATTTCCTGCGCAGATTCCGTGGTTTTTCAGTGCCCGGAGAAAACAGGCAGTTATCTATTTATAACGGGCTTAAGGATATAGCCTCATATTCATCAGATGATGATATCGTTATCGTCCATGACGCAGCCAGACCTCTGGTGTCTGAGAAGCTTCTTACTGAATGTATAGAAGCGTGCGAAGAACATGACGGGGTTATGCCCGCTCTTCCCATGAAGGATACCGTATATATGTCAGAAAACGGAAAAACGATCTCCTCTCTTCTTGAAAGAAGTAAGATCTATGCGGGACAGGCTCCGGAAGCATTCAGGCTCGGTATGTACCTCAGAGCAATAGAAGCCCTGCTTCCCGAAAAGATATTAAAGATAAACGGCTCCAGTGAACCGGCGATAATGTACGGAATGGATATTGCGATCATAAAGGGAGACGAGGGGAATTTCAAGATCACAACGGACAATGATCTTAAAAGATATAAGGATCTTATCGAAAAGCAGAGAAACTAAGGGGTTTTAAAAAGATGCATACTATAAGTGTTATCATTCCAACCTATAACAGGGCAGGGTTCATACAAAATTCAGTTCGAAGCGTATTAAACTCTCATAATGATGGCAAGGATTATGAACTTAAAGAAGTTATCATAGTCGATGACAATTCTGAGGATGATACGGAGTTAAAAGTCAAGGAACTTATCAAAGAAAGCAGATGTGAAATCACTTATCATAAACTTAATGATAATAAAGGCCCCGGAAATGCAAGAAATATCGGAGCAGAAATGGCAGTGGGAGATCTTATTGCCTTTCAGGACAGCGATGATGAATGGAAACCCTTAAAGCTTCAAAAGCAGATAAACCTCTTAAATGAGCATCCTGAATATGATCTTATCTATACAGGGTTTACAAATATTTTCGAAGACGGGAAAGCAAGTGACTTTATCCCGGATTTAAGCGGAGATATATTTGATAAGCTATGTGAGAGAAATTGTATAGATGCACCCACAATGCTTATAAATAAGAATATTTTTTTAAATGCGGGAGGTTTTGACACAGATTTTCCTGCACTTGAGGACTGGGATCTTGCCCTGAGGATCTCCTTTGAGCATAAAATAGGCTGTGTAAGTGAATCCCTCATAACTTCTCATATATTAAGTGACGGAGTATCCTCAAATGCGCAAAACCATTTCATAGCCCGCAGTATGCTCATAGGCAAAAATAAATCCCTCTTAATGAAGAGGGATATGTTCAATACAGCAACTGCTTCACTTCTTAACCAGGCAAAGGATTACGGAATACTTAAAGAGGTCGGGGCATTGCTTGAGAAATTCCTTTAAACCTGACCTACCCTTCATAAAGATACCTCTGCCTAAGGATACCACACCCCATTTCCTTTAGTGTATCCTCCTGGGGTTCATAATAAGGGTATTCATGTACGCCACCTCCCCTGTATGGCTTCATATAATCACCAAAGATGGTTCTTAATATCTTATCGTAACAAATCGGAGCCGGTACCATCAGAAATTCATACGGAAGGAAAACAAGCGTTTCGAAATAATCCTTCGGGAATACACCACTGAAATTTTCTCTCCCGGTATGAAGCACCATACAGGTAACATGAGTCGCATCTTCCCCCTTAGTGCTCTGCATAAGAGCATCACAAATCTTATTTATCTGCTGTCTCACAGGTTCATCCTCATTAATGTCATATCCGCTTATGGCTTCTATATCATTTATCACGTCTTTAAACTGTGGTATATCCTTAAGATAAATATCTGAAGGCAGGTTTGTGGCTATGGATCCTATATTGTAAATGAGACTGCTGATACGCTCATCTTCTTCTTTAGCAGGATTAACATAATCGATACAGAAGATATCAACTCCTGCCAGATAAGGAAATCCATGATTTTTTTTTAAAAAATGCTCACTTCTATCTATATCCTTACAGTTCAGAAGTCTTGTATGATATTCATCAAACGAAGGGTTGTTATATATATTATTGACAAAATACCCTTCCGGAAGCTCATCCTTTGCGTATCTGTTAAACTTCATATAGTCTTCACGCATCATAGAGACATCCAGATCATCATCCCAGGGAATGAATCCCTTATGCCTTACTGTTGCAAGAAGCGATCCCCAGTCTATCCACCACTTTATATCATGCCTCAAACAGACCTTTGACATTTCATCAAGTACCTGGAGAGTGGCCGCCCAGGATCTTTTCATAAAGGACGGAATGTAAAAACCGTTCCTTACTTCACTGTCATAGAAGCTCTCCGGTATCTCCATTAATTCTCAAACCTCTTTTTTAAATCTTCCTTTATCCATATGGATTTCTCAGCAATGGCTGCGGCATGGTCTCTTCCAACACTTCCCGCTTCCATTATCTCTGTCCTTACATCGTTACTTGTCCTGTTGGCATTATCATTCATTCTCCTTATAGAATCCTGAATGAGATATTCTACAATCGCCATCACAGGTTCATTATTGACTCTGTTATTAATATCATCATTTTCCTTAAATAGCCTCGTAAGCTCATCTTTTGAAAGATCATTAGCCTTAGCCATCATATACATCTTATCGTAATTAATCTTACTCCTGTTTATATCAGAGAGCATCCCATCAAGCTTTTCGGGTATCGCTTTCATATAAGATAAAAACTTCTCCCTGATATCATCATCAAAAAGCCTGTCACAATCCTCGATGCATTCTCCTACAGCAAACTCCTGCTTACATTCCTCATCGATGATATCCTTAAGGGTTCTTATCTCTGTACCCTCTATTAAGGCACCACCCTCAGTAGCATCCACTGTCCTTACCTTATTCTGCTTTATCTCTCTCTCAAACCAGTCCTTGTAAAGCGTGAACTCAACGCTGGTCTTTACATCATTTCCGTATATATCCTTAGTATAGGTAAGGGTAGATTCCTCTATCTCATTATTATCGCTTAAGGAATTATCGGCGTGTGCCTTATCTCCTGTATAGGCAAGATCCTGTCCGCAAAGAATTATACAGCAGGGTTCTAAGTATTCTGCAAACTTATACGCTGTATTTGCTACCGTTCCCCCGGTTGACAACTCAGGAACATCTATGTTCTCCTTCTCAAGAAAGGCATTTATGTAACGATTATCACCCTTTTCAAAAAAGGCGGTCTGTCCGTCCCTTACGGCACCGGGAGTTGCTGTTATCGTTGTCAGTACAGGTATATCTTTTGTCTTTTCATCCTCAAAATGCGCAAGAAATTTCATTCCGTCTATGCTTGCATACATATCAGGAATTATATCCTCGTGCATGAGTATTGGCATCGCAGAGTCAACTGCAACGATCAACGCTTTATTTTTTGCATTCTTAAGGTCTGTGATGTTTTTACTTAATGAGGGGCCTGATGAAACTATGATAACCGGAAAACCCTTGGGAAGCTTTTTCTTTAATGATGCTATGGACTTTGACTCAAGATAGTTGTTCAGATTGTCAAAGATATTATTATAAAATGCCCTGCCGAACTTCTCATTGGCGTCCATTGATCCGTTTACAGCTTCCTTATTTATCCTTATCGCGTTATTAAACTCTGTGAATTCGTTTTCGAAGAAAAGAGAATAATTGGGATATTGCGCAACATGAACATTCTTTACGTTCCTGTAATTGATCACGTTATCAAGAAGAACTCCGATAGGATCATCATCCAATTCTTTTATGTAGAGGTGAATATTAATATTCTCAATTATATCAGTGATATCAAATCCCTTTAAGACTGTCCTTATTATCGACAGGTTAGGTTCATACACAACTATTCTCATATCCTTATCAGGTGATGATCCCGCTATGAGTTTTCTTATGAACATACCGTTACCAAGCCCGAAAACCGCATATACGTTATAAAGATCATCATTCTTATAATCCCTGTACCACAGATCTATAAGAGCCTCACTTTCATAAAGTGAATCAAGCTGATACTGTTTAT
>JAILEM010000156.1 GCA_024687745.1 Lachnospiraceae bacterium | reverse complement strand
AAGAGAAGAGACTTTTGGCCTGGCAAGACATTGGCTGGGGTCTCGGAATGTAAACATTCCTCGACTAATGAATTTTCGTAAACGAAAATTCATTTGGCCCAGTGGCTCAGTTGGTTAGAGCGCCGCCCTGTCACGGCGGAGGTCACGGGTTCGAGTCCCGTCTGGGTCGCGAATTTAAATGGTGATAACAAACATGGGATCTTAGCTCAGCTGGGAGAGCATCTGCCTTACAAGCAGAGGGTCATAGGTTCGAGCCCTATAGGTCCCATATATTTGCCGATGTGGCTCAATTGGCAGAGCAGCTGATTTGTAATCAGCAGGTTATCGGTTCGAGTCCGATCATCGGCTTTTTTATTACTGAATATCGTTTTTAAAAGAATATGGGTGGGTTCCCGAGTGGCCAAAGGGGACAGACTGTAAATCTGCTGCAAATTGCTTCGGTGGTTCGAATCCACCCCCACCCACTTTAAAATATTTATATCGCGGGGTGGAGCAGTCTGGAAGCTCGTCGGGCTCATAACCCGAAGGTCATAGGTTCAAATCCTATCCCCGCTACTTCTTAAGAACAGAACATGGTACCATGTTCTGTTCTTACTTTATAAGGTTTTTTTGCTTCCGGTTACAAAGTTCACAATTTATACATTGTTTTTTTTTATTCGTTTTATAAGATATAATACGGAGTAATTTGTGCATAGTTTTTTTAATCTAAGTTTTTAAAAAATCTATTACGATATTTTCAATTAATAAGGGTAATTAACAGGGATAGATAAGGTTTTTATGATAGAGGGTAATCAGTATTCTGATGAGGTCCTTTACTCCGATCTGATGGAGCAAATCGACGCAGAGGAAATAGAGAGAAAAAAAAGAGCGGCTAAGCGTGAAATAAGGCGCAGAAAAAAAAGAAAAAAATTATTGATCAGACTCTATATCAGATTGGGTCTGTTTATTCTTATTTTTGTTCTTATTATCATAATAGCTGTTTTTGGTGTAAGGAAGCTGATTTCATTTATAACCTCTTCTGAGGATGGAGCTTCTGAAGCTGAATTTGGTATAATTGAAAGAGTTCTGATGGATCCGGGTGATATCAATGTTGAAGAAGTCGCTGAGAAAGCACCCGTAATATATGAAGCGATCGAAACACCTGAAACAAAAAGTTTTGGGAGTGATGTCACCGGTCAGTATGCAATACTGGTAGATGTTGATAACGGTACGATTCTTGCCCAAAGAGAATGTAATACCATGATGTCTCCTGCTTCAATGACCAAGGTCCTGACTCTTCTTGTAGCCTGTGAACATATCAATGATCTTGATGATAAAATAACCATGAGTATAGATATGCTTAATTATGCATACAGTAATGGTTGCAGTACGGCAGGCTTTGCGGAAAATGAAACGGTTACGGTAAGAGATCTTCTTTATGGAACTATCCTTCCATCAGGTGGAGATGCAGCTCTTGGCCTTGCCTATTATGTCTCAGGAAGTCAGGAGGCTTTTGTAGATCTTATGAATCAAAAGCTGGATGAAATGGGATTATCTCAAACTGCACATTTTACTAACTGTATCGGTTTATATGATCAGGATCATTATTGTACAGCATATGATATGGCTATGATCATGGATGCAGCCATTCATAATGATATCTGTAAAGAAGTATTAAATGCGAGAAAATACACGACATCTTCAACAGAACAGCACCGTAACGGGATCGAATTATCCAACTGGTTCTTAAGAAGGATTGAAGACAAGGAGTGCGGTGTTACCTTTATGGGCGGTAAAACAGGGTTTGTAAATGAATCAGGAAACTGTGCGGTGAGTTATGCCGTAACACCTGACGGAGGTAATTATATCTGTGTAATAGCCAATGCACAGGGATCCTGGAGATGCATATATGATCATGTTGCAGTATATAAGCAGTTTTTTGATACTTCATATGTACCATTATCAGAGACAGAGATAGAAGATCAGATAGAACAGGATGAATCAGAGGAAGAGGCAGAGAATCAATAGATAAGGATATAAATTGGGTATAGATATAAGATATGAAGATGAATATATTCTTGTATGTTATAAACCTGCGGGAATACCATCACAAACAGCTAAAATAAATGAAGATGACATGATAAGCCGGGTAAGGAGATATCTTTTAAGTAAAGATAAGAAATCAGACCTTCCACAGCTGGTTCACAGACTGGATCAGCCTGTAAGCGGTCTGATGCTATTTGCAAAGGATAAGGATATCTTAAGAAAGCTTAATACGGAGATAGTAAAAGGTCATGTGAGTAAAAGGTACATTGCGAAGGTTACGGGTGTTGTAAGCGGAGATAAGGGAAAAATATACGAGATAAAGAATTATCTTCTAAAAGAAGGCAGAGAAAACAGGGCCAGGGTATTTGATAAGCCTGAAACCTGTGACAGGGCAAAGGAGGCAGTATTAAAATACCGTATAAAGGAAACAGATAAGGATAATAATACCAGTATATTGGATATAGATCTTATTACAGGCAGATTTCATCAGATCCGAGCACAGCTTTCACACATAGGACATCCTATAATAGGCGATGTAAAATACGGATATCCAAAAGACAATTCTAAAGGAGTTGTCCGTGGAATTGCTCTTTGTGCATACAGTATATCGTTCATACATCCGGTAAAAAAAGGGAAAATAACGGTAAAAATCCCCGAAAATGAGATTACTGTGGTTGATTTTCCATGTAAAGATTAGTACACTTAATGATGATAAAAAAGAAACAGGAGAACAATATTATGGCAGATAAAAAGCTTGTAGAAGCAATAACCTCTATGGAGGATGATTTTGCACAATGGTATACAGATGTGGTTAAGAAGGCAGATCTTATGGGCTATACTTCCGTAAAAGGCTGTATGGTGTTTAAGCCTGCAGGATATGCCATTTGGGAGCTTATACAGAAACAGATGGATGAAATGTTCAAGGAAACAGGGGTGCAGAATGTTTATCTGCCTATGTTTATACCGGAAAGCCTTTTAGAAAAAGAAAAAGACCATGTGGAAGGCTTTGCACCTGAGGTTGCCTGGGTCACTCAGGGAGGACTTCAGCCTCTTCAGGAGAGAATGTGCGTGAGACCAACATCGGAAACACTTTTCTGTGATTTTTATAAGGATGATATACAATCCTACAGGGACCTACCCAAAGTATACAATCAATGGTGCTCAGTAGTCCGTTGGGAGAAAGAGACCAGACCTTTCTTAAGAAGCAGGGAGTTTTTGTGGCAGGAGGGTCATACGGCCCATGCTACGGCAGAGGAAGCAGAGGAACGCACGATACAGATGCTTAATCTCTATGCTGAATTCTGCGAGAAGGTTTTAGCGATACCTGTAATAAAAGGAAGAAAGACAGATAAGGAAAAATTTGCCGGAGCGGAGGCGACATATACAATAGAGGCTTTAATGCATGACGGTAAGGCTCTTCAAAGCGGTACGAGCCATAATTTCGGTGACGGATTTGCCAAAGCATTCGGAATACAGTATACCGATAAGGATAATAAACTGAAATATGTACATCAGACATCGTGGGGTTCAACAACGAGACTTATCGGTGCGGTAATAATGGTACATGGAGATAATTCAGGTCTTGTTCTGCCGCCACGTATCGCACCTGTACAGGTGATGATAGTGCCCATTCAGCAGAAAAAGGAAGGTGTACTTGATAAGGCATTTGAGTTAAGGGACAGACTTTCAAAAACTGAGGGTCTGTATGGCAATTTAAGGGTTAAGGTAGATGATAGCGAAAAGTCTCCCGGATGGAAATTCTCCGAATGTGAGATGAGAGGAATACCCGTAAGAGTTGAAATAGGTCCAAAGGATATAGAAAACTCTCAGTGCGTGCTGGTTCGAAGAGATAATGGGGAAAAGATCACTGTATCAACAGATGAGATCGAAGAAAAGGTCAGCGAACTTCTTGGAAAGATGCAGAAGGATATGCTTGAGAGAGCAAGGGCTCACAGGGATGAACATACATATACGGCAAAGAACATGGATGAATTTGAAAAGCTTTTTTCGGAAAAATCCGGGTTTGTCAAAGCCATGTGGTGCGGATGTCAGGAGTGTGAGGACAGAATAAAGGAAAAACTGGCAGTGACCAGCCGTTGTCTTCCTTTTGAGCAGGAGACCATATCAGATAAATGTGTATGCTGTTCAAAACCCGCTAAATCCCTCGTTTACTGGGGAAGGGCATATTAATAAATAAACGAAAAGAGGTAGAGGAATGAAAATTTTGATAATCAATTGCGGAAGTTCATCATTAAAGTACCAGCTGATAGATTCCGACAGCGAAAATGTTATGGCCAAAGGCCTATGCGAGAGGATCGGAATAGACGGAGGGGTGCTTAACCATCAGCCTGCAGGAAAAGATAAGATTACCACTAATGTAGACATGAAGGATCATGTAGTAGCGGTTAAGCTGGTTCTTGAAAGCCTCACAGATAAGGATAACGGAGTTATAGCTTCTTTGGATGAAATAGATGCGATAGGACACAGAATAGTTCACGGCGGAGAGAAGTTTTCGGAAGCAACCATCATCGATGACGATGTGATAAAAGCAATTGAAGAATGTAATGATCTTGCACCTCTTCACAATCCTGCAAATCTCATAGGGATACGCTCATGTCGGGAATTAATGCCTGATGTCCCCATGGTTGCGGTATTTGATACTGCTTTTCATCAGACAATGCCCAAGAAGGCTTACTTATACGGTATTCCGTATGAATACTATGATAAATACAAGGTTCGCAGATACGGTTTTCATGGAACCAGTCACAGCTATGTATCCAAAAGAACGGCGGAAATACTTGGACAGGATTATGAATCAATGAAGATCATAGTATGTCATTTAGGCAACGGAGCCAGTATCAGTGCCGTTAAAAACGGAAAGTGCCAGGATACAAGCATGGGTCTTACACCGCTTGAGGGACTTATCATGGGTACAAGAAGCGGAGATCTTGATCCGGCTATACTTGAATTTCTTTGTCAGAAGGAAGGAATAAGTATTAGTGAGGTATTGAACATCCTGAACAAGAAATCGGGAGTATATGGATTATCAGGTCTGTCAAGCGACTTCAGGGATCTGTTAAAGGCAGAGTCAGAAGGTGATGAAAAGGCTAAAACCACTCTTTCAACCTATTCCTACAGGGTAGCAAAATATATAGGATCCTATATAGCAGCATTAAACGGCGTAGATGCAATTGTATTTACGGCCGGCGTAGGCGAAAATAACGGAGATATCAGAAAAAGGATCTGTGACTATTTCGGATATCTGGGAATAAAGTTAGATGCTGAAAAGAACAGTAAAAGAGGTGAAGAAATAATAATATCCACTGAGGATTCCAAGGTCAAAGTCTTAGTGGTACCCACAAATGAGGAGCTTGCCATAGCAAGAGAAACAGCTGCACTTGTAAAATAAATGACATGTTCAAAGAGCTCTGATCGTAATGATCAAATGAAATTAAAAGAATAGATTTTTAATAATATTACATATAACAGAAAAGAGGTATCCCGTATGCATTTAAACCTTCCGGATAAGGTCAGCCATATCATCAGCCTTTTGCAGGCTGAGGGTTATGAGGCTTACGCTGTAGGTGGATGTATACGGGATTCTATTTTAAAAAGAGAACCGAAAGACTGGGATATTACTACTAATGCATCTCCTGTTAAAATTAAATCCATCTTCAGACGGACAGTCGATACAGGAATAAAACATGGAACTGTTACGGTTTTAATGGGAAATGAAAGCTTTGAGGTCACTACATACAGGATTGACGGTGTCTATGAGGATAACAGACACCCAAGTGAGGTTACCTTCACAGGGGATCTGAAGGAGGACCTTAAGCGGAGAGACTTTACGATAAATGCGATGGCATATAATGACAGTGAAGGGCTTATAGATATTTTTGACGGAGTAGGGGATCTTCAAAAGGGAGTTATAAGGGCTGTAGGGAATCCTATAGAAAGATTTAGTGAGGATGCCCTCAGGATGATGAGGGCTATAAGATTTGCTGCTGAGCTTGATTATGAGATAGAAGAGAATACTCTCAGGGCTATAAGAGAAAAAGCGGAAAATCTGAAAAATATCAGTGCGGAAAGAATACAGGCCGAGCTTGTCAGACTTTTATGTTCAAATGATCCTCAAAAGATTCTTTTTTTATATGAAACAGGAATATCAAAAGAGATATTACCGGAATTAGATTCCATGATGGAAACAGAGCAGAATAATCCTCATCATATGTATAATGTTCTGATGCATACAATAGAGGCTCTTAATTACAGCAGAAACTGGAATGACAAGCTTGATACCGATGAAAAAAAGATAGTACGGCTTGCATTACTATTCCATGACATGGGAAAAACTGAATGTAAGACAACTGATAATGAGGGAATAGATCATTTTAAGGGTCACGCATCGATCAGCGCAGAAATGGCTGAGGAGATACTGAGAAGACTTAAATTTGACAATTATACGATAAATAATGTAATAAAGCTTATAGAATACCATGATCACAGATATACTGTAACGAAACCCGGGATAAGGAAGCTTGTGTCTGAGCTTGGTACAAAACTGATGCCTTTATGGTTTGTAGTCAGAAGATGTGATACCAATGCCCAAAGTGTTTTTATAAGAGACGAAAAGCTAAGCTCCATAGACCGGTGTGAACAGCTCTATAATGAGATAATAGAGGAAAGAGACTGTCTATCCCTTAAAGATCTTGCTGTAAAAGGCTCAGACCTTATTGAAGCAGGTATCAAACCGGGAAAAGAGATAGGTGAGTTACTGAAGAAAATGCTGGATATCGTTTTGGAGGATCCGGGAAAGAATAATAAAGAATATCTTATGGAGCAGATCAGGCAGGTCAGATGATCAAGGTACTTTTCATAAATCAGTTAAAAAGGTAACAGTTATTTTTAAGAGGTAACATATGAATAAAATGATCATTCCCTTATCACTGATCATTATTCTTACGATTTTCGGCTGTTTTTTTGTTGTAAAAGAATACAGTGAAAAAAAAGCAGGGGCAATATCCTCCGGTCAGGGGAATACAGATGATGAACAGTTTGAAATAGAGGTAGAGGGATCCGGTAATGAAATAACCGCTATAGTAATGGGTATAGATACTGAAAACCGTATTATAACCATTAAGGATATTTACAGCGAAAAAGAATACAGTTTAAATTATATCGGTGCAACCGCATTTTATAATAAATATGGGGATTCCATAGTACCTGAAGAGCTTGAGACAGGTGAGATCACAGATGTAAGCTTTACAACACACAGAGATACGATAAAGAGTATTTCTGTAAGCAATGATACATGGGAAATGAAGGATGTTGTAAAGTACTCAATAGATGAAAAAAAGAAAATATTCGAAATTGCAGATGTTGCGTATAAATTTACAGACGGAACAGAGCTTTTTTCTGACGGGAAAAAAGTGGAATGGATGGATATAACCGATCTGGATACTTTAACGGTAAGGGGTATTGATAAAAGGATACTTTCAATTGTTGTGCAAGAGGGACACGGTTATATCAGACTGATAAATGACATATATTTTGTGGGCGGATATATTGAGGTAGGTAATGAAATAATAAAAGAGATTACTGAAGATATGCTTATTCCCGCACCTGAAGGGGATTTTCATGTTACACTTACCAATAAAGGTTATTTAGGGGAAAAAGATGTAGTAGTCGTAAGAGACAGGGAGACGGTTATAGATCTTAAGGAAATACCGATAGAAGAGGTAGCTATCGGTCATGTGGAATTTAAGCTTGAACCCATTTATGCCCAGCTTTACATAGATGGTGAAATGACAGAATATACCGACAGGGTACCGCTTGAATACGGTGTACATTCTATAAGGATAGAGGCAGCCGGTTATAAAAGTGTCACAACCAGTATAAAGATAGGGTCAGAGTATGCAAATGTCGAAATATCACTTGATGCAGATGAGACTCAGGATACATCCACGACCGGTAAAAAAAGTACTACATCCTCTGTGTCAGATACGAATAGATCAACATCCGGTAATAGTGAAAACAATGTTAATATCGGATCAACTACGAGTGTACCGACTCAGCCGCCTACTAATCTGACTCCGGCACCAACACAACCTGCAGCTGATGGAACTGTAAGTACAAATACTGTTTCTTCAACGTCATCAACATCATCGACGTCAGGTACATCATCGACATCGACAACTAATACTGCTTCCGATACTTCAGGTACGGGAAGTATGATCTCTCAGGTAAAAAAGATCTATATTCAGCAGCCTGAGGGTGTGGAAGTGTATTTGGACGGTAATTATATAGGAATTGCCCCTGCATCAACGAACAAGGTTACGGGAAATCATGTTATTACATTGAGTAAGAGTGGGTTCCAGACTAAGAGTTATACAGTAAATATTGATAATGACGGAAATGATATAACATTTTCATTTTCCGAACTGAGTGCGGAACAGTGAGATAGGGTTTACTGAAAAATCCAATGGATTTATAATATCATTATTCGCATAATGATAAGGGATGATCAGGAAAGACAATAATACCATGAAAGAATATTTTAAGAAAAATGAAAACCGAATAGTGTGGCTTATATCAATAATAACCCTGTTGATAGCCTGCAGTCCGCTTATCAGCAGATATTGTATAAATGGACATGATATAGATTATCATCTGCTGAGGATAGAAAGTCTTAAGGCAGGGATACTTATGGGGAAGCCATTTCTAAAGGTCAATGTCTTATTTTTCGGAGGAGCGGGATATGCAAGCTCCATGTTTTATCCTGATTTTCTGCTTTATATTCCGGCAATCCTCAGGGCAGCAGGAGTTTCGATCAATGCAAGCTATCATATATTTGTAACTATATGTTTTATACTCTGCTATTATTCCATGTATTACAGCATAAGCAGAATGTTAAGGTCAAAATACGCAGGACTTATATCTGCGGTTCTTGTTACCCTCTGTCAGTATCATATGGATGATATATATGTCAGATCAGCGGTTGGGGAATATACAGCCTTTATTTTCATACCTCTTGTATTATATGGAATATATGATCTTTTATATGAGGGGATGAAAAAACCCTGGATTTTGGGAACAGGGTTTGCAGGGGTTTTATTATGCCACACCTCAAGCTTTGTCATGTGTCTGTTATTTGCCATAGCAGCCTGTCTTATAAAGATAAAGGTATTTAAGAATACCGATATTATGAAAAGACTCATTTTTACTGCCGTGGTGACGGCAGGAGTTACCTGTGTTTACTGGCTTCCGATGATGGAACAGCTTTTTGATACTTCTTTTTATGTCAGTACGCCATGGATAGAGCCTTCAACAGAAGCAGTAAATTTTGCCAGTATTTTTTTTAACAGCTTTCCCTCACTTGGTATCCTTGTGGTAGTGTTCTGTCTTCCCAGAGTGTTATTGAAAAAGGAAGGAGAAAACAGGAATATTATAGAGTTTGCCGATTATCTTATTATAGCGGGAATACTTTTTTCCCTTATTGCCTCAGATCTGTTTCCATGGGAAAGGTTAGGTAAATATCTATCCTTTATTCAGTTCCCGTGGAGATTTTTTATTATGGCTTCTGTTTTATTTGCGATGGCAGACGGGATCATACTATATCTGACGGCAAGAAAGTTTGCTCTTGATAAATATGATATCCCTTTAGAGGGAACATTTGCTGTTATCGTACTGATCGTATGCGGCATTTTTGCATATGGAAATCTCTCTGTAAACGATCAGGGTTATTATGATTATTCTGATGATTATTATGATTATAAGCCTTTTACCGCAAATGTTATAGCCGGGGAGTGGCTTCCCGAAAGTGTCATCAGTAAGGAGACTCTGGTCAGAGAAAGTGAAAGGATGACTGCCGATAACGGAGAACTGGTAGACTTTACAAGGATCAAAAATACAGTCATTGCGGATATTTCAGGGAAATATAAATATATAGATGTTCCGTTTATATATTATAAAGGATACGAAGCTTCAATCGATGATAATGGAGAAAAGACAAGGCTTAATGTAAGCGGAGATGGTAATAACGGTTTTGTCAGAGTTGATATGAAGGAAGGCCTTACGGGAAAGCTTAAGGTTTACTATGCCGGAACAATGCTGCAGATCATATCAAAGATCATAACACTTGTATCGATCTCTATATGTATCCTGTGTTTGTATAAAAAGTGCAGAGGTAAGGTCGATGCATAAGATCAGTCTGGCAGTCATCGCAATTTGTTTTGCAGTATTCATGGCCGGATGTATTTCGTTCAATCCGGGTTATGGCTCACAATACGATCAAGCAGATACACTTAATGACGAAAATGATGCAAAAGACAGTGATGATCCCGAAGAAGTTGATCCTGAAACACTTATAAACAATATAAACTTTACTGTCAGGATTAATAATACGGGATATGAACCGCTAAGTACAAAAACAGCCGTAGTGGAGGCAGAAAGTGATATAGGTGATATTCAGGAGGAGCTTAAATTTGAAATATGTGAAAGCGAAACGGGTGATCCTGTATATAAAAATAATGTAAGAAACGGAAAATATGCTGATTTTACAGATTTTGACAAGGAAGGGATCTATTATATAGAGATAGGCGATGACAGGTCAGAAGAATTCGCGATAAAGAAAGGTAATTACAATAATCTTTTGACATCCGTAATTCTTAGAAATGATATTCCTGTCAGTATCGACACGGTGGAGGATATGATCTTTTGCTGTGAATTGGCAGCTGATCATATCACTGCATTCGAATTATTTGAAAAGGAAACTTTGGATACAACTCAGAATATCAAGCCAAAGACAGTGGAAAGAGCGGAGAAGGCGGTCAAAAGTCTTATTGCTTTGTATGATACAGAAGAAAATAAAATCCTGATGGATATGGATAAAAGGTCTGAATTATTGTATTCTGCAGTACTGGCTAAATTTTCGGGCAGCTGTTCTCAATACGACGGTGAATTATCGGGAGATTGCCTTAAGATAGCAAAAAAGGTGTACAGGGAAGCGTGTAAAGAGGAAATAGAAGAAACAGATAATGATGCACTGTACTGGGCATCGGCGGAGTTATACAGAGCCTGCGGAGAAAAGGGGTATAAGAACAAAACAGAGGAGCTTATACAAAAAGAGATATATTCGGGCTTTTCAATGACAGAATGCGGTTATTACGGATCCCTTTCATATCTTATGACAACATATAAGGTAGATATGGAGCTGTCAAAGCTTGTAATGCAGGCTATAATCGATGATTCCATAAAGTTATCGAATAAGAGGATAATGGATATCTATAACGGGAATAAAGGACAAGAGGATGTAGAAGAGGAGTATATAGACAGTGTCTTATCGGATATAAGGCTGCTTATGCTGGCAAATCATATAAGTGAGAGTCTGGTTTATATAGATACGGCACAGATATGTTATGATCATTTAGCAGGACTCAATCCTCAGGGATGTGATTATATAATAGATAAGGAGTCAGAGTTTTCAGATAAATCCAAGGCCTTTATATTGTTTGGTTTTATAAATTCTTATATTGCGGAACGAGACTGAAAAACAGACATTTGCAGATAAGCCCAAAGATTAAGGATGATAAGGGAAGGGAGTATATTATGAAGATAGTAGTTTTAGCCGGAGGAATAAGTACAGAGAGAGACGTGTCTCTTATTTCAGGAAAACAGGTTTATGAGGCTCTTAAAAGAAGAAAACATGAAGTAGTGCTTATTGATGTTTATTTAGGATACGAAGGTGATATAAGCGATATATTTGAGACAGATAAAGACTGGGGAAAGGATATCGAAAGAATCGGAGAGGAGTCTCCGGATATAAGTACTGTTAAGGCAATGAGAAAGCAGAATGATAATGCCTTATTCGGACCGAATGTTATAGATATATGTAAGCAGGCAGAGATAGTATTTATGGCTCTGCACGGCGACTGTGGTGAGAACGGCAAAATACAGGCGGCTTTTGATCTGTTCGATATAAAGTATACAGGTACAGATTCGTTAAGTTCAGCTTTAGCTATGGATAAGATACTTACTAAATACATTTTTAACACCTTTTCTGTAAATACACCTAAAAGCTATATATTGGAAAGCGAGGGAGATAAGACCACACCGGCTTTCCTTCCCTGTGTTGTTAAGGTCAACAGTGGGGGATCCAGTGTGGGTGTATACATAGTTAATGATAAAAAGGAGTATGAAGAAGCGGTAAAAAAGGCATTTTCCTATGATGAAAAGGTATTTGTGGAAGAATATATAAAGGGAAGGGAATTCACAGACTGTGTCATTGACGGGGAAGCGCTTCCCATAGTAGAGATAGTTCCCGTAAGCGGTTTTTATGATTATAAGAATAAATACCAGGAGGGTGCAACGAAGGAATACTGTCCTGCAAATGTATCGGATGAGATTACAAAGAGGATACAGGATGAAGCGGTAAAAGCATATAAAGCACTTGGAATAAGAACCTATGCCAGAATGGATTTCATAATGGATGAGAATGAAAATATATACTGTCTGGAGGCAAATACACTTCCGGGGATGACACCGGTAAGTCTTGTACCACAGGAAGCCGGAGCCATAGGAAAGTCTTTTGAAGATCTGTGTGAGTGGATAATAGAAATATCTTTGAAAAAATATAAATAGAAAAGGATGAACATGAAAAATCTTTACCTTAAAAATATAGCAAAGGCAGTTGATGGAAAGCTGTTTTTGAAGGACAATAACGAGGAAGCTACAAGAAAAGAGGCCGTTTCTGTAGTCATAGATTCAAGACTTGCACAAAAGGATGGAATATTCATCGCCACTAAGGGAGAAAGGGTAGACGGTCATTCTTTTATTCCCGATGTGTTTGATATCGGAGTATTGGGTGTCATATGTGAAAAGGAGCCTGAGGCAAAGAACGGTAACTATATATTGGTAGAGGACAGCTTTATAGCTCTGAAAAAACTGGCAAAATACTATAAGGATCAGCTATGTACAAAAACCGTAGGGATCATAGGGAGCGTCGGAAAAACATCAACCAAGGAAATGACTGCATCGGTACTGGCACAGAAATATAAGGTATTAAAGACAGAGGGTAATCTAAACAATGAGGTGGGCGTCCCACTTACTGTATTAAGGATCAGAGATGATCATGAAGCAGCAGTTATAGAAATGGGTATCAGTGACTTTGGAGAAATGTCAAGGCTTGGTGAAATAGTAAGGCCTGATTGTGTGATAATGACAAATATTGGTCCATGCCATCTTGAAAGCTTAAAGGATTTAGACGGGGTCTTAAAGGCAAAGACAGAGGTATTTGATCATATGAAGGAGGGCGGTATCGCCATCCTTAACGGAGATGATGAAAAGCTTTCATCTATAAATCTTGTAAATGGTATAGAACCTGTATTCTATGGAAGAAGCGATAAAAATGACATATATGCAGAAGAGATAGATGATCATTTTCTTGAGGGGATAGATATAAAGATCGGATCTTTGATAGGAGAAATGTATGCCCATGTACCTCTTCCCGGAATACATATGGTAGATAATGCCCTTGCCGCAGCGGCCTGTGGCATAGTTTTTGGATTGGACAGGGACGAGATAACTGCAGGGATCAAAAATGTCAGGGGAATAAAGGGCAGAAGCAATCCCATAGCAGCTAAGGATTATCTTGTTGTGGATGACTGCTATAATGCTAATCCCAGATCAATGAAAGCAGCATTGGACCTGCTTTCAAAAACAGAAAAAAGAAAGGTGGCTATTCTTGGTGATATGTTTGAACTTGGTGAAGATTCAGACAGATTACATGGGGAGATCGGAGAATATGCCATTGATAAAAAGATAGATCTGCTTATAACGGCAGGAAAGAGCTCGCTCAAAATGTATGAAGCGGGATCGCTCAGAAAAGACAAGAATGGAGCAGATACTGAAATAAGGTATTATACCGACAGTGATGAGTTAAAGAAAGCGCTGGAAACAGAGGATATCCTGAAAAAAGGAGATGTTATACTGGTTAAGGCATCTCACGGAATGCATTTTGAAAACATTGTAAATACACTTACTGAATAAGACAGGAGTCTTTTTTTAGCATATCTTCAATTGAATCGGTAACAGCTTTTCCTATATGCTTTAATTCTTCTTTGTTTAGATCATCGGGATAGATGGGAGATCCATAATGCACGATGACATCAGCTTTTTTTATTTTGGGGAAATGGGCTTCAAACACCTCGGCTGAATTGGTGATCGCAACCGGTATTATCGGACAGTGGGATTTGGTAGATATCTTCAGAGCACCGTCCTTAAAGGGAAGTAACAGATCCTGGGTTTTGTTACGGGTTCCTTCGGGAAAAACAAATATAGATCTGCCTTCTTTTATATAGTCGATAGCTGACAGCACTGTTTTTAATCCCTCTTTTATATTGGATCTGTCAAGCATCAGACATTTAATTGCATGCATCCAGACATTAAGCATGGGGATTTTATTGAATTCTTTTTTTGCTATGAAGGTAGAGGGATATGGTAGTCTGCTTCCGGGGATGATAACATCAAAATAGCTTCTGTGGTTTCCAACATAGAGAGCGGCAGTATCTTTGGGTATGTTTTCTTCTCCAATATAATTAACCCTGGTTCCTGCAAGAAATATTAAATTTTTAAATATTATATGCACTGAATTAATGGAAACCTTTTCTCTTATACCGGGAGAAAATCTGTCAAGAATGAAAAGAACGAACTGAAAAGGCATTGTTACGACCAAAACTATGACAGCATATATCAATATGATGATTAAACGTATCATTGGTGACCTCCAAAGAATAAACAATGAACGATACAACTTTTGTATAATACAATACAGACAGTAAAATATCAAGGAAAAACAGATGGAAAAACTTCTTATTAAAGAGGGCAGACTGATAGAGCCGTCTACAAAAACCGATAAGATAACGGATATCCTGATAGAAGAGGGTAAAGTATCAAGGATCGAAAAGAATATAGAGTTGGAGGAACTGAAAACCGAAAATACAAATGTTGTGTATGCCAAAGGACTCTGTGTTGCTCCGGGTCTCATAGATGTGCACGTGCATTTCAGGGATCCGGGATTTACTTATAAAGAAGATATTCATACCGGATCTCTGGCTGCAATGAGAGGTGGTTTCACAACTGTTATAATGATGGCAAATACAAGACCGGCGATGGATGATGAAGAGAATATTAAGGAAGTGTTGGGTAGAGCATTGAACGAACCCATTGACATCAGAGCAGTCTCCAATGTTACAAGGTCGATGGCGGGAAGAGAGCTTGTTGATATGGAGAAGATGAAGGCAGCAGGAGCGGCCGGGTTCAGCGATGACGGTTTACCGATAATGAACAAAGATATAATGAAGGAAGCGCTTCTAAGGGCCCGAGAACTTGGGATGATCATATCCCTGCATGAGGAGGATCCAAAGTATATCATAAGAAGCGGGATAAATGCAGGATGTGTTGCAGATGAAATGGAGTATGGAGGAGCTGACAGAAAAGCGGAAACAGAACTGGTCAGGAGAGATATAGAGCTTGTAAGGGAAACAGATGGAGCCATTGATATTCAGCACATCAGTGCCAGAGAATCGGTTTATCTGGTGAGAGAAGCAAAAAAAGAGGGACTCAGGGTATATGCGGAATCAACACCTCATCATTTTACCCTTACACAGGAGGATGTAAGAAAATATGGGGCAAATTGTAAAATGAACCCTCCGCTGAGAGAAGAGAGTGACAGGATAGCTATAATCGAAGGACTTAAGGATGGTACAATAGATATGATAGCTACTGATCATGCGCCCCATTCAAAGGAGGAAAAGGAGAAAGGTATACGGGAAGCTCCAAGTGGAATAACCGGTCTTGAAACCTCACTTGCCCTGGGGATCACGGAGCTTGTTGACAAGGGATTTTTATCGCTTAATACTCTCATTGAGAGGATGACTGCAGGACCTGCAGGTGTTTATGGTATAGATAAGGGAAAGATAGTAAAGGGAGCCGATGCGGATATCGTTATTTTTGATCCGGATGAAGAATGGATATTTGACAAAAGTGTTTCAAAGTCTTCCAATACACCGTTTTTGGGATGGAAGTTAAAGGGCAGAGTCAGATATACGATCGCCTCAGGAAATATAGTTTATTCAGCCGAATAAGTCTTTTTATATCCCATAAGAGGTCAGAGTGAATTAATATCGGATCATTAAGAAAGTTGGAGACCATGAAGAATAATAGTATTAAGAAAAAAGAAAGTGCACTGATAGTCTTACAGGAAGAGATCGCTGAAAATGTATACAGCATGTGGATAGAAACCGATATCAGCAAGAATTGCATTCCCGGTCAGTTTATCTCAGTGTATCCGGATGATCCTTCGAAGCTTTTGCCAAGACCTATAAGTATATGCGAAACAGATAACGGAAGACTCAGGATAGTATACAGGATAGCGGGTGAGGGAACCGGAGAATTTTCAGCCTTAAAAAAGGGAGATCATATAGATATTCTCGGACCTCTGGGAAACGGATTTCCTGTTTTGGAGGGTAAGGCGATACTGATAGGAGGAGGTATAGGGATCCCGCCCATGTTAGGACTTGCCAGATCAAGGAATAAAAATGATACTATCATAGTTTCGGGATACAGAAACAGCGATATGTTTCTGGAAAAGGAGCTGTCAAATAATGGAACACTTATGATAGCAACAGAGGACGGAAGTGTAGGGATTAAAGGAAATGTTATGGATGTTTTACACGAAAAAAATCTCAGGGCAGATGTTATTTATGCCTGCGGACCTCTTCCGATGCTAAAGGCAGTTAAAGAATATTCCGAAAAGACGGGTATTACAGCTTATGTATCAATGGAGGAGAGAATGGCATGCGGGATAGGAGCCTGTCTGGCATGTGTCTGTTCTTCCACGGAAGTTGATGATCATTCGAAGGTGAAGAACAAGAGGATATGTAAGGATGGTCCGGTATTTAATGTTAAGGAGGTAAATCTATGAATCTATCGGTTAAGATCGCCGGGGTTGAATTTAATAATCCGGTAATGACGGCTTCAGGAACCTTTGGATCCGGAATGGAATACAACGAATTCATAGATTTGAATAAACTTGGTGCGGTAGTCACAAAGGGAGTTTCCAATGTTCCGTGGTCAGGAAATCCTGTTCCCAGAGTAGCGGAAACCTATGGTGGTATGCTCAATGCGATAGGGCTTCAAAATCCCGGGATCGACACGTTTATAAAAAGGGACCTAAGCTTTCTTAAGGACTTTGATACAAGGGTGATCGTCAATGTATGCGGAAAGACAATAGATGATTATACAGAAGTTGTTGAAAGATTAAATGATGAGGACAGAGTTGATATGCTTGAAATAAATGTATCCTGTCCTAATGTTAAGGAGGGTGCTATCGCATTTGGACAAAACAGGGATGCGTTATATGAGATCACCGATAAGATAAAAAGAGTCAGTAAGAGGCCTGTAATAATGAAGCTTTCTCCAAATGTTACCGATATTGCCGATATGGCTAAGGCAGCAGAGGCAGCAGGTGCCGATGCGATATCCCTTATAAATACGATAACCGGGGTAAAAGTGGATATAAACAGGAGAAGCTTTGTGCTTGCCAATAAAACAGGCGGTCTTTCCGGGCCTGCCATAAAACCTGTAGCACTAAGGATGGTATACCAGTGTGCCAAAGCAGTTTCCATCCCAATAATAGGGATGGGAGGTATAAGCAATGCAGAAGATGCATTGGAATTTATGATGGTTGGTGCAAGGGCGATCGCAGTAGGAGCAATGAATTTCCATGATCCATACACAACTGAAAAAGTAGTGTTGGGTATAAAAAAGTTTATGCAGGACAATAAAATATCAGATATCAATGACATAGTAGGCTGCATCGAATAAACCGGGGAATTGTATATGAGAGACAGAATAGAAATAAAAGCCCGTGCAAAAATAAATATAGGACTTGATGTTATCGGAAGAAGAGATGACGGATACCATCTTGTAAAAATGATAATGCAGTCACTTAAACTGTATGATGATATAATCATAAGTAAGAATAACGGCAAGGATATCCTGATAACCTGTGATAAGGATAATATTCCCTGTGATAACAGAAATCTTGCATATAAAGCTGCAAAAGAGTTATTTAAGGAGGCAGGGATAGATACAGGTCTTTCTATAGACATTAAAAAGAGGATACCCTCCAGTGCAGGTCTGGCCGGTGGAAGCAGTGATGCGGCTGCGGTTCTAAAGGGGGCAAATGAGCTTCTGGAGCTGGGATTTTCAACAGAGGAGCTTATGAAAACAGGAGTCAGGATAGGGGCAGATGTTCCATACTGTATAATGGGAGGTACAGCTCTGTCTGAAGGCATAGGGGAGAGACTGAAGAGGCTTAAGGATTTTCCTGAATGTAATATTCTTCTTGCAAAGCCTGCTATAGATGTTTCCACGAAATATGTATATGAGAAGTTAGATGATATTTCCGATTATGATCATCCTGACATCGATGGTATCGTAGAAGCCATAAATAATGGCAATATCAAAAGAATCAGTTCACTGATGGGAAATGTATTGGAGCTTGTAACAGAAAAAGAATATAATATCATAAGAAGAATAAAAATGATCATGAATGAGAATGGTGCGCAAAATGCAATGATGAGCGGGAGCGGACCTACGGTATTCGGAATATATGAGGACGAATACAGCATAAAATATTCATATGAAAAGCTGAAAAAAGAAATAACGGACCTGGAGCTCATAATAACAGGACCGCATAATGCAGGAGGTATGGATGGAGGATCACGAACTGAAGATGGAGTTTGATGAATTACTGCCATTAAGGGATGTTGTTTTTAACAGCCTTAGACAGGGAATATTGGAGGGAGAGCTCAAACCTGGTGAGAGACTTATGGAAGTACATCTTGCTAAAAAGCTTGGCGTCAGCAGAACTCCCATAAGAGAGGCTATCAGGATGCTTGAACTTGAAGGTCTTGTTACAATGGTACCGAGAAGGGGAGCCGAAGTAGCAATGATATCCGCAGATGATATGCGGGATGTTCTTGAAGTTCGCAGATCCCTGGATTCTCTGGCAGTAATCCTTGCATGTGAGCGTATAGATGAGGACGAAAAAGAAAGGCTTAAAAATGCCGAATCCGACTTCGAGGATGCGATAAAAACAAAAAACGCCACATTGATAGCTCAGGCAGATGTTAAGTTTCATGATATAATCTTAGCAGCATCAAAAAATAAAAGACTTCTTCAGATGGTAAACAACCTTGCAGAGAGAGTATACAGATACAGACTTGAATATGTTAAGGATGAAAAAAATCATGAGAAGCTTATAAGCGAACATCATCTGATAATGGATAATATTTTTTCCGGAAACAGGGAGGAAGCAAAGAGGGCTATAGAAGTCCATATTGACAATCAGGAAAAGAACATAATCAAACAGTTATCCGAAGAGGGAAGATAGGAAACATACAGAGATTACATGAACAGAGAAGTTACAATTAATATAACAGGATCTTCCTCTACAGAAGAGGGTATATTTGAAGAGATATCCGTAAGTGAAAAAGGGGTGTATAAACATCAGGGCGGTATGAACTATATATCATATTATGAAACTGATGAGGAGACGAAGGAAGTTATCCATAATCTTATCAAGCTTGACGGTTCACATATGGAACATACCAAAAGGGGTATGACAGATACTGTTTTGCGGTTTGAAGAGGAGAAGGAACATGAAACCGTATACAGGACACCTTATGGTGAGCTTATAATGAAGGTTAAGACATATAAATATGAATTTGAAAATGACAGAGATGCCATTTGCGCAAATATTGAATATGAGTTATACTTGAATGGGTCTTCTTTCGGAACGAGAAATATAATGATCGAGATAAAATGAGCTGATTTAGATGCGTTAATCGCAGAAGCGAAATTATAATAAAACGGTCGGAGGTTTTATATGTTTAAAACACGAAGTGAGAATAAACAGGGTCTCAAGATCATAATAGTCGGATGCGGCAAGGTCGGAAATACACTGGTAGAACAACTTTCCAGAGAAGGTCACGCGATCACGATAATAGATAAAAATGCCCAAAGACTTCAAAACATCTCAAATCTCTATGATGTCATGACAGTGGAAGGAAATGGCGCAAGTTTTAGTGTACAGCTTGAAGCCGGTATCGAGGATGCGGATCTTATGATAGCAGTAACAAGCTCCGATGAACTGAACCTGCTGTGCTGCATAGTTGCCAAAAGAGTAGGTAATTGTTCTGCAATAGCAAGGGTCAGGACTCCGGATTATAATAACGAGGCAAATTATCTGAGGGAGCAGCTGGGTTTGGCAATGATAATAAACCCGGATTATGAGGCGGCAAAGGAGATCACGGATATACTCTGCCTTCCGGATGCTCTTGAGGTCAATTCTTTTGCCCACGGACAGGTGGAAATGGTTAAGTATAAGATCGAAGAGGGACATATTCTGGATGGGATCACTACTTCCGAGATCGTGGAAAAGATAGGATCCAATATACTTATCTGTTCAGTTGAACGTAACGGTGAGGTGTTCATCCCAAGAGGTAATTTTTTGCTGAAAAAAGATGATATAATATATTTTGTGATTACCAGAAAAAGTTCAGCCGTCATGTTTGACAGGATCAATATAAAGACAAACAGGGTAAAGAACTGTATGATCATCGGAGGAGGAAGATCGGCATATTATCTTGCATGCAATCTTTTGCATATGGGTGTGGATGTGGAGATAATAGAGGTAGATAAGGCAAGATGTGAGGAGCTTAGCATCCTTCTGCCCAAGGCAACGATAATCAATGCGGACGGCACGGATGAGGAGATACTTAAGGAGGAAGGGATCGAGAACGTTGAATCTCTTATTCCTTTAACAGGAATAGATGAGGAAAATATATTATTAAGCCTTTATTCGAAACAGGTTTCGGATGCAAAGGTTGTGACAAAGATAAACAGGATAAACTTTAAGGGAGTAGTTTCAAAGCTTGATCTTGGTAGTATTATTTATCCCAGATATATCGTATCAGAAGAGATAATAGCTTATGTCAGAGCAAAGAACAATTCAAAGAGCAATTCAATAGAGACGATGTATCATTTGTTTGATTCCCAGGTTGAAGCGATCGAATTCATAATAGATACAGAGTCAGAGGTAACAGATGTATGCCTTAAGGATCTGAATATTAAAAAAGATGTTCTTGTATCATTTATCAACCGAAGCGGAAAGATCATTATCCCCAATGGTGAGGACTCGATCCGGGTAGGGGATTCAGTAATGGTAGTAACAAAGCAATCGGGATTTCACAGTATAACTGATATCCTTGATTAGGAAGGAAGCTTTTTTATATGAACGGTTCTATAGTGAGATATATTTTGGGTCAGGTAATAAAAATAGAAGGAGTATTACTTCTGATCCCCTGTGTTACAGGACTGATATACCATGAAAGAACAGGTTTTTACTATCTGATAATAGCCGGAGTGAGTCTTATAGCCGGTGTATTACTGACAATGAAAAAACCGTCCAATACTGTATTTTATTTAAAAGAAGGCTGTTTTATAACTTCTTTGAGCTGGATATGTCTGAGTATCATCGGCTGTCTTCCTTTTTATATCAGTCGTGAGATTCCCAAGTTCACAGATGCATTATTTGAAACCATATCCGGTTTTACCACGACAGGAGCATCAATACTGAATGACGTAGAGCATTTATCCAGATGCACACTGATGTGGAGAAGTTTTACCCACTGGGTAGGCGGAATGGGAGTTTTAGTCTTTATTCTTGCGATAGTACCGTTAAGCGGAGGATCAAATTTTAATCTCATGCGGGCGGAAAGTCCCGGACCGTCTGTGGGAAAGCTTGTACCAAAGCTTAAAAATACGGCCCAGCTTTTATATATCATATATATGGCCATGACATTTTTAGAGATCATATTACTTATTATCAGTAAAATGCCTGTATTTGATGCGATAACCCTGTCGTTTGGTACAGCCGGAACAGGAGGCTTTGGTGTAAGAAATGACAGCATAGCGAGTTATACTCATGCGCAGCAGTGGATTATCACAATATTTATGCTCTGCTTTGGCGTTAATTTCAATCTGTATTATCTTTTGCTTTTCAAGGAGTTTAAGAGAGCTTTTTCAATGGAAGAGGTTAAGGCATATATCGCGGTTGTTGCCTTTTCCGCAATAGCGATAATTGCGTCATTACACAGAGTGATCCCGGTACTTGCGGATAACATCAGGATAACGATGTTCCAGGTGGCAACCATCATAACTACTACAGGATACGCAACCGTGGATTTTGACAAATGGCCGACCTTTGCGAAAATGGTCCTTGTCATGCTGATGTTCTGCGGAGGTTGCGCAGGAAGTACGGCGGGTGGTATCAAAGTATCAAGATTTGTGATAGGGATAAAGACCGTGGGCAAGGAGCTGGAATCTTACAGACACCCGAAAAGTGTCAAGAAGATACAGATGGATGGGAAGCCCATAGAACATGAGGTTATAAGGGCAACAAATGTTTATTTCCTGACTTATACCATGATATTTGTTATATCCATGCTGATAATAGCACTGGATAAAGAAGATATTGTAACCTGCTTTACAGCAATCGCGGCAACGCTTAACAATGTGGGACCGGGACTTAATATGGTAGGACCGACCCAGAATTACTCACATTTTTCCGACATTTCCAAGTATGTGATGATGCTGGATATGTTAGCCGGAAGACTTGAACTTTTCCCGTTACTTATAATGTTCCATTCCTCGGTATGGAAAGAACTGTTTACAGTCAAAAAGCCTAAGAAGAACAGTTAAACAAATCTTCTGACGGTAATGACGGATCTGTATAAAGCATTACTTACTTTGATACCTGTTGCCTGTGTACTTGCATGGACTATCTGGCCATTACCGATATAGATACCGACATGTCCCCCATAATAGAGTACATCACCGGGCTGTACGGAAGAATAACTGACCTCTCTTCCCGCAAGAGACTGGGAATAGGAGGATCTGGGAAGAGATATTCCAAAGTTTTCAAATACTGCAGATGTAAAGCCTGAACAGTCACAGCCCTCTGTGAGAGAGGTTCCTCCGGGAACATAGGGGTTACCAACATATTGAAGGGCAAAATTTGCTATTTCCTGGCCCTTTCCGGAATCACCGGGATCATTGTTATAAACAGGCTCTTCCTCTGCGGTTTCTTCGGATCCCGAATCATCACCAATGCTTTGCTCAGATTCATTGGATGTGGTTTCCGTATTGGTTTCATTTGATTCACTGTTTGTATTATCTGTATTTTCCGAATCGGAAGAGCTGTTATTTTCGCTCTGCTCATTTGTTTCATCGCTTTGACTGCTTTCTTCTTCAGCCTTCTTTTGTTCTTCTTCCTTCTTTTGTTCTTCGGCCCTTTTCTGTTCTTCGGCCTTTAATCTTGCCTCTTCCAAAGCTTTTTGCCTTGCTTCTTCAGCACGTTTCTTTGCTTCCTCTTCAGCCTTTTTTCTTGCAAGTTCCTCTTCGGCTTCGATCTGTTTAATAAGCTCGGTCTGTTCCTTTATCTTAGTCTGTGCTTCTTTTGCCTTTTCCTTTGCAGCAGCAAGCTGGGAGTCAAAATCCTCAATTTCAGCCTTTTTTTCATCAATGGTAGCCTGTAAAGTCTCAGACTGTTCGATATAGTCAGCCTGAAGTTCTTCCAGTTCCGCCAGTTCAATTTCAAGCTGTTCCTTAAGGATAAGAACTTCTTCCTTTGTTTCCTGATAGTCTTCCAAAAGCTGTCTGTCGAAAGCATACAGCTTTTCTATATAATCACTTTTATTGATAAGATCGGAGATGCTTTGGGCTTTGATAAGAAGATCAATGTATGAGGTTTCACCTTTTTCATACATAAATTTGATACGCCGCTTCATCGCATTAAGCTGGTCTTCTTCCTTCTGTCTGGCTTCCTCGTATAAAACCTCTGCTTCGGATATGGCAACGTTTTTGTCAGCAATATCACCATTGATGATCTCAACCGTAAGTAAAAGATCGACAAGTTCATTATCGATCTCCTCTATCTCACTTTCTATTGCTTCCTTATCACCGGAGATATTTTCAATATTGCTGTTTAGATTTTTAAGTTCGTTTTCGGCATTTTCCTTTTGCTCGATCGCCTCAGTTTTGGTAGCTGCATAAGCAGAATTCAAAGAACTGAAACAAATAGCAAAACTAAGCGTTAATACCGGCAATAGTCTTTGTTTATTCATTTTTATCCCTTATTAATCACATAATTACAATCTGCCGGTCTCCCCAAACCAAACAGATAACAATCTTATGGAAGCACAAATGCGCCTCTCATAAGATTATACATCATAGTGAGATATTAAGCAAATAAAGTGCTTATAATTCACAGTTATTTACTGTTCTCGGGAATGGCTCCACATCACGGATATTGGACATCCCCGTAAGATACATGATCATACGCTCAAATCCCAGACCGAATCCGGAATGTCTGACTGATCCGTATTTTCTAAGGTCAAGATAAAATCCATAATCCTCTTTGTTAAGTCCCATTTCATCCATTCTGTTGGAAAGCTTATCAAGGTCAGCCTCTCTTTGGGAGCCTCCGATAATCTCTCCGATACCGGGAACCAGACAATCCATTGCGGCAACAGTCTTATTATCGTCATTTAGTTTCATATAGAAAGCCTTTATATCCTTGGGATAATCTGTAACAAAAACGGGACGTTTAAATTCCTTTTCCGTAAGATATCTCTCGTGCTCAGTCTGAAGATCACAGCCCCAGGATACCTTATATTCAAATTCATCATTATGCTTCTCAAGGATCTTAATGGCATCTGTATATGTTACTCTTCCAAAATCGGAATTCATAACATGAGTTAATCTTTCTATAAGACCTTTATCAATAAACTGATTAAAGAATCTCATCTCCTCTTCGGCATTTTCCATTACATACTTTATGATATATTTGATCATGCCCTCAGCGATCATCATGTTATCATCAAGGTCTGCGAAAGCCATTTCGGGCTCTATCATCCAGAACTCGGCAGCATGCCTTGTGGTATTGGAATTCTCTGCCCTGAAGGTGGGACCAAAGGTATATATATTTTTAAATGCCATGGCATAAGTTTCACCGTTTAACTGTCCGCTGACTGTAAGATTTGTAGGCTTATTGAAAAAGTCCTTTGTGTAATCAACAGATCCGTCCTCATTCCTGGGAACATTCCTAAGATCAAGTGTGGTAACCTGGAACATTTCTCCGGCACCCTCACAATCACTTCCGGTTATTATGGGAGTATGTACATATACAAAATCTCTTTCCTGAAAAAATTTATGGATAGCAAATGCGGCAAGGGAACGTATCCTGAATACAGCTTCAAAGGTATTTGTACGAGGACGCAAATGAGGAATTGTGCGCAAATATTCCAAAGAATGTCTTTTGGCCTGAAGAGGATAATCGGGAGTTGACTTCCCCTCAACTTCAATCGACTGAGCCTGTATTTCAAAAGGCTGTTTTGCGTCAGGCGTGGACACGATCGTGCCGTTTACGATTATAGCTGCTCCTATATTAAGCTTTGTAATATCGGAGAAATTATCAAGCTTGTCGGAGTAAACAACCTGTAAAGGTTCAAAAAATGTTCCGTCATTTACCATTATGAAACCAAAGGTTTTTGAGTCTCTGTGGTTTCGGATCCAGCCTCCGATAGTAACATTTTTGTCGAAATAATCTTCCTTCTTTTTGTAGAGATCCCTGATCGATACTAATTCCATTTTCTTATCCCACCTTTTCTATTCTTGTATAGTGATATCTGCGTTGTCTGCAAGAAATTTTTCCACTTTTGATTCTAAAATATATTCTTTAAATTCCTCCATGTCAACAGTTTCGATAAACTCATCCTTAGAGGAATAACCATATGTTTCAACATATGTATCTATCCCCTCTTCGAGCTCTTCATCGGTAACCTCAAGTGATTCATTTTCCGCCAAAGCCGAAAGTACTAAAGATTTTTTGGCGGCTTCCAGAGCATAGTCCTCTATATCGCTTTCAAATTCTTCGGAGGATTTACCCAAAACATTGGTTACAAAGTCTTCGACAGTCATACCATAGCTTTCGGCCATGGATAGAGCACTGTTCCGTATCGTCTGCTTTTTTCTGTCGATCAGGTCATCAGGGATATCTCCTGTGATCCTGGAATTATTCAATACCTGATTTAATAAGTCAGTATAAAGGGCTGAATCGGAGTATTCTTCATACTCTTTTTCAAGTTCAGCCTTTACAGATTCAGTATAATCCACAATCGAAGTGTATTCCCCATTAGTATATGTCTTAACTAATCCATCGGTAATATCGGCATCCTTCTGGATTTTATTTACAGTGACAGTAAATGTAACAGGTTTTCCGGCAAGAGAGGGTTCCCCATAATCGGAAGGAAAAGTCAGGTCTATATCCTTAGTTTCAGATTTTTTCATTCCGATCAGGCTGTCTTCAAATCCGTCAATAAAAGTACCTGAACCTATTTTCAGGTCATAGCCGTCTGAAGAACCACCTTCAAAGGCTTCTCCTTCAATTTTACCTACAAAGGTTATATTTACTATGTCACCTTCTTTTACATTATCTCTGTCTTTTATCTCTTCATAGGGTGAGTCTGATAAGATATCAGACCGGATCTTGGACATAACATCTTCATCGGAAACATTAGTGGACATTTTTGTGGCTTTAAGCCCTTTATAGTTCCCCAATTCAACAATATCCCCGGCGGATTGGGACTTTTTGCACCCCGAGAGAGATAAAAGAATGATCAGGAAACAAAAAGAAACAGTGATATATCTTTTTTTCATAAAATAAAACCTCATTTATATCATCAATAAAAAGTATTCTATCATACTTTGCCGTAAGTAAACACAGTTTTTTGTTGTACCTTATTTAATATCTATGATACAATACATAACTGTGAGCCAAACAAATGAATATAAACAGGGCTGGGACAGCCTTATTGGAGGTAAACATGTCAAAAGGAATGATCATTTTTATTATAGTGCTGGTTGTAATGATCGCCGCTATAATTGTTTTGTATTTTCTGGGAAAAAGAGCCCAGAAAAAGCAGGCTGAGCAGAAGGAGCAGATGGAGGCATATAAACAGACGGTTTCCATGCTGATCATAGACAAAAAACGGATGCGGATCAAGGAATCAGGTCTCCCACAGGCCGTCATTGACCAGACACCCAAATATCTCAGAAGGACCAAGCTCCCGATCGTAAAGGCAAAGGTAGGTCCTCAGATGATGAATCTTATATGTGATGAAAATATCTTTGATGAGGTTCCGGTAAAAAAAGAAGTAAAAGCAACGGTCAGCGGTATATATATTACCGGGGTTAAAGGTCTCCATGGTAAAACAGAGGTAAAGGAGACAAAGAAAAAAGGATTTTTGAAGAATGCAATAGAGAAGCTTCAGGAAAAGACTGGCGCAAAACCAATCAAATAAATAGGCGCACAGCGCGGAAAGGATGTGTTTTATGAAAAAAGCAGTTGTATTTTTTACGATCGCAGCTATGGTATTGGGTCTTACAGCCTGCAGCACGGGTAATACAGCATCAGCCTCAGGATCAGAGGATATATTTGCTAAATCCGAAGGTGTTATGAGCTATGCTGATTATGACGCAGCTGCATTGGATTCAGAAGTAACTGTAGAGACCTTTGTTCAGGCAAAGCAGTCATGGTGGGAGGATCAGGCCACTGTTTATACTCAGGATAAGGATGGCGGATATTTTCTTTATAATATGGCCTGTTCAGAAGAAGATTATGAAAAGCTGACTCCCGGAACAAAGATCAAGGTAAAGGGTTATAAATCCGAATGGTCAGGAGAGACAGAGATCATAGATGCAACCTTTGAGATCGAGGACGGAAACTATGTGGCAGAGGCTCTTGATGTGACTTCAATGCTTGGAACCGATGAGCTTATCAAGCATCAGAACCAGTTTGTTACATTTAAGGGAATGACCATAGAAGCACAGACAGATTCAGAAGGAAATGAAGTTGCATATTTATATAACTGGGATGGTTCGGGAACGGAAGGAGACGATCTTTACTTCAATGCATCCTGTAACGGAGAAACCTTCTCATTTACCATTGAATCATACTTATGCGATGCCTCCACAGATGTTTATAAGGCTGTAAAAGAATTAAATGTCGGAGATAAGGTTGATATGGAGGGATTTCTTTACTGGTATGAGGGAGCAAATCCGCATATAACTTCAATAAGTGTAAAGTAACAGGATATATTATTATTCACGGACAGTAGGGAAAGAGACTTATTAAAGTTAAGTCTGCATCAGGTAAAAACCCGGAATAAACAGTTAAACAGTCTTATTCCGGGTTTTTAAATTTTTTTATTTAACATAATAATGCCTTGCTATCCATTTTGAAAGTCCGGACAAGCCGGGATAAACGATCCTTTCGCTTATATTCATCTGGTCAAGCATATCTCTTATTCTCCATCTGAGATCCTTATCTATCACATATTTAACCGTTTTATCTGTTTTTTTATCAAGAAAGTCTTCCACGTTATCGATACCCATCGGTACAACCGCAAAGAAGGAATACTGATTTACTATTCTTTCGTTCATTGAAGGCGGTTCGATTATCACCATAGCATTGTTCCCCATATCTATATCATATTGGGTGAGGGAATTGTTTGTGAGGTTTTTAAGCATGTCTATGGAAAAAATTGTTGATTGCATCTTATTGACCTCTTCTCTGTATGCTCCGGGAAGGATCGAAAGCATTTCGGCCATATCCATTCGCCATACTACACAGTCGTGTTTATCCATGTTTTCAAGATTCTCTTCATTTGTTGCAAAGTGCAGACCGACAAGAGGTGAATGAGTCCAGTCAAGAAGTCTTGTGGGTAGTCCATAGTGCTGTCCTACGATAATCTGCCGCCATACTGAACCTGCAACAAGAGGGTCACTTGCTACTGCATATTTTGCAAAGTTTTCAAGGATTGCCGGTTCAAGGGTCTTCTGAAGATCCTTACAGTTTCTTGAAAGACTTGTATTCATATTAAAGGATGCATCTGACATCCCACGGTAAATATACATTCCCCGGTTTCTTTTAAGATCGGGACGATAATCCTGTTCCGTGAAAAGAGGGAGTAATTCTTCGATCTTTGATATTCTTATAACCTTTATCAATTCAGCTTCATATCCTTTCTTTTAAATTTTGAAAAAAGCACGTACATGATTATAAATATCCATATTATCAACAGACTTAAAAGTAATATCTTTGACTCCCTTGGAAGGGATGATACGGACAGGCTCTCATCATCGGTATTAATGCGGGCCGTAGAGTCAAGGCGGTACTGAGAGTTTACCTTTTTAAAGAGGGCGTCCAGATAGCTGTCATCAACGGTTTCTTTTCGTCTCACTGATTTAGTAACATTTTCAATAAGAGAGCCTGATGCATCCCTGAGTGAGGTTGAGCCGTTAAATACGGGTGTAACAAAGGTATTGTCAATATTATCCACAATGAGAGTGGAGGCTTTGATCTTTATATCATAGTGATCATCATTGTCTTCTCCCGCACGTGATATATAATCCTTATATTCCGTAGATTCAACAGCCTTTGTTGTAACGGGTATATATCCTTCCGTCATTGCATAGGCGTTCTGAACGCTGTTTGTAAGCATGAACTGGACAAAGAGCCAGGAAGCCAGTACCTCATTATTGTCGGACTTGTTAAACACGCAGATCGAGGGTCCCTGGGATATCATTTCAGTGTCTGTTGTATCAAACTGCGGAACAGGTCTTATCTCAGTTTCAAAATCCCTGATCTTGTCCTTGCTTATATCCGATAACGGTGCATTGGTTCCCATCCAGGTTGAACCCGCTGTGGAATCAATTGCAAAGATACACTGTCCGGAATTCAGGAAATTAGCGGGATAGCCGGAAATCTTAAAGGTAGAAAAAGCACCGGTATTTGCATGACCTGCGATCGTTTTAAGAAGCTCCTTTGTAGTATCATTGAATATAAGGATATTACCGTCACTGTCGGAATACCCGGCATTCCTCTGACGAAGCATCTGTATCATCATATTGTCGGTTGACTTATATATAAACGGTATCAGAACCTTCTGATCATTTACCGCATAATTTCCGGAATCGTTTTTTTCAAGGGCAGCTTCCGAAACCTCCCAGATAAAATCCCAGGTAAGAATATCAGGGATGGTAAATCCTAAAGCCTCAACATAAGTCTTATTAATGTAACAGGCCTCTGTAGACCGCATATACGGAAGGGCATAGGTGGTTCCGTTAATAGAGCATTCTTCAAGAAATTTCGGTATTATCTCGTCCTTGGAGGGGGCATCAAATCTGACTTCTGATCCATTAAGTCCGTATTTTTTATCTTCCATGATCTCATCCAGGGGTATTATAACATTGCTTCCGGTAAGGTATGTGGCTATATGGTCGGGGTAGGTTATACATACATTTGGAGTCGTATCGGTAGAGATATTGGTGATAACATCATTATAGATCTTTCCGTAATCTGTATAGAGACGGAGATTTACATGAATGTTCGGGTAATACTCTTCAAAATCGGAAATCGCCTTTTCATATATTTTTGTCTGGGTAATATTTGTGTCATTTTTTGCCCAGAAGGTTATCTCATAATTTGCTTCTTCATTGAATTCCTCCGGGATCACAAACGGATCCTTCCCTCTGCTTCCGTGACATCCTGTCAGAAATAATGTCAGAATAAAGATAAGGGGAAAGGTAAGATGTTTTTTATAAGAAAATGATCTCATCCCTTTGTACCTCCTCTGGATACACCTTCCATGATCTTATCGCGGAATATCAGAAAAATTACGATAAGAGGAACTGATACTACGACCACGGCGGCCATCATGGCAGGAATATTCTCCCTTCCAAAGCCGTTTTCCCTTATTTCCTGTATACCGTTTGACACAAGGAAATAATCGGGATCATCGGTTATAAGTCTTGGCCAGACATAGGAATTCCAGCATTCTATAACCTTAAGTATGACTACCGTAACAACAGTAGGTTTCGATATCGGGAGCATGACCTTTAGAAGATATTTCAGGTCTGATGTACCGTCGACCTTGGCTGCTTTATATAATTCCTCGGGTATCTGCTCAAAGTTTTCTTTTAGCAGATAGATATAAAAGACTGAAGTAACTGAAGGAAGTATGAGTCCCATATATGTATTTCTCATATCAAGATCGGTAATAGTTACAAAGTTTGTTATTATAACAAGCTCATTGGGAATCATCATAAGTGACAGAAAAAACGCAAAAAGAACAGATCGTCCCTTAAAATCAATTCGCGCAAATGCATATGCGGAAAGTACTATGACTATCAACATTATAAGTGTTGTAAATAAAGTAAAAATTATCGTATTTATAAAATATCTTCCAAGCGGGACCGCTGAAAATGCATCGATATAGTTTTGGAACGTCGGGGATGTCGTAAAAAATGACGGTATATATTCCGAATTATAAGCACTGTAGCTTTTTACGGAGGTCAGGAGCATCCAGTAAAAAGGGAAAAGGACTATGATAGCCCATAAGCCCAGTATGAGATAGATAAAGATATTTTTTACAAGTTTAACGGTTCTGTAATTTTTTTCATTGATCGTATAACTGTTTTTTTCTTCCATTTACTTTAGATTCCTCTGTTATCATGATATCGGGTTTTGCTGCAGGCCTTTATCATTTATATGAACTAATATTTCCTTTTGCTTATAAGCAGATTGATACAGGTTATCGTAAGTACGATGATAAAAAGTATGAGGGCCGCAGCTGCAGCATAGGAAGGATAACCTCCGCTGTCTCCGTAGAGCATGTCATATATATATCCGACGATAGTATTCATTCCCGCTGAATTAAGATCGGTTCCAAAGAGAGCCACTTCATCGCTGTATGCTTTAAAAGCTCCTATAAAACCGGTGATTATCAGATAAAAAATCATGGGTGAGATCATGGGGAGAGTAATTCTGAAAAAAATCCTAAAGCTGCCGGTTCCATCTACCTTTGCGGCTTTATAGTAATTTGGGTCTACGGAAGCGAGAGCGCTTGTAAGAATAAGGATCTTAAAGGGAAGGACTACCCATATTGTATAAAAACACATCACAAACATTTTGGCAGCATAAGGACCGTCAATAAAATCTACAGAGCTTCCTCCAAATGCATTGATAAGTACGTTTATGAGTCCGTCTGAATAAGGAGTCTTCTTAAACAGGATCATAAATACCAGACCGACGGCGAGAGTATTCGTGACATAGGGAAGAAAGTACACGGTCTGGAAAAAGTCCCTTAATGGTTTTATCAGACTCAGCAGATAAGCTATGACCAAAGCAAGCCCCGTGGATACAGGTACCGTGATGATCACGATGATAAAAGTATTTTTAAGAGCCTGTATGAAATAAGGATCCCTGAGCACATAGAAATAGTTATATAAACCTATACCTTTATAGGTTTGCGATGCAAAATTATAACCCTCTTCAAATGAATATATGAGAACATCGATAAGAGGATATATCATAAATACACTTAAGAATAAAAGTGCGGGAAGGAGATATAAAAAACCCTTTAAATTCTTGTTCATCTCAGACTCCTTAAGGTATAAAATCCCTGTTTATCCGGCTTCCGTCCTTATCAAAGAGAAACAGTTTTGAGGGCTTTACCGAAAAAGCCACCTCTGAAGATTTCCTGTCATATTTTGTATCCGCAGCGATTATGGATCGTATGGGATTGCTGATCGCCGCGGGGTGGGTTGATACCATACTTGTATCTCTGCCCATTACCTCTATATTGTCAAGCCGGCATTTAAGCCCTCCGTTATTATCCGGAATAAATCCCTCGGGTCTTATTCCCACCGTGATATCATCTGTATCTTCGCAATCTGTAGAGATAACAGGATCCTCTCCTATAAACAGAGTCTTATTTTTTATTCTTCCGCTGAACAGATTTACAGGGGGAGTCCCGAGGAATTTTGCAACAAAAAGATTACAGGGATCATCATAAACATCCTGAGGTTTTCCGATCTGTTGTATTACTCCGGTCTCCATTACTATGATAAGATCGGAAATACTCATGGCCTCTTCCTGATCATGGGTGACGAATATTGCGGTTATCCCGGTTTCCTTTTGGATACGTCTTATTTCCTCCCTTGTCTGTATTCTTAATCTTGCGTCAAGATTTGAGAGTGGTTCATCAAGCAAAAGTATACCGGGAGTCTTAACTAAGGCACGTGCTATCGCAACTCTCTGCTGTTGTCCTCCCGACAGTTCACCGGGTCTTCTTTCCATCAGTCCGTCTATCTGTACAAGCTTAGCTACCTCTACAGCCTTTTCGTTCATTTGGTCCTTTGTAAGTTTATTTTCACCCTTAAGGTTTTCCAGCGGAAATATTATATTCTGTCTTACAGATAGATGAGGATAAAGAGCATAATTCTGAAATACCATTCCGACGCCTCTTCTTTCGGGAGGGAGAGAAGTGACATCAGTATCGTCAAAAAAGATCTGTCCGGCGGTAGGTTTTTCAAGTCCGCAGATCAGATTAAGGGCAGTGCTCTTTCCGCAGCCCGAGGGGCCAAGAAGTGCAACAAGTTTTCCGTCGGGTATCTCAAAATTAAAATCATTAACAGCGGTGACATAACTGTTTTTTTTGTTCCTGTCAGGAAATTTTTTTGTCAGATTTTTAAGAACTACCTTCATTATGATTGTTCCTCTTATGAATCAAAAATTTAAATGTCTTTATGGGAATTTGATCGTATAATACTATTATAGATCAATATTTTAATATTTCATAATTTTTTTATAAATTACATATATTTTGTACACATTTATCCGTTAGATTATATATGTAGTATATTGAACGGATACTGAACAATGTAACGGCTTCTGTCTGAGAAGAGGATCATCAAAGAAATCTTTACGGCAGGAAGAAGGATCAAGGAGGGAAAATAATAAGGGCGACTGGAAGAAAGGAAAGAAGGGAAATGGATAGTTCACTGCAAACTGAGATAGCTACGTTTATTGGGAACTATATCAGAAAAAACGGAGTAGTACCTACAATAGGAAACGTAGTGCAGGAGAAGGGTTTAATGATGGTAATGATCAATATGAATTATATCATGGGACTTGCTAATACAGGAATGATCACTACATCCTTTTATCCCGGAATGAGACCTGCGATCGAGATGACAAATGTTCAGTAAAAAATTTAGTAAAAAAATGAGCTGCATATGATGTATGCAGCTCATTTTTTTTGTCAAAAACAATACACATAATAAAATAATAGTGATATACTTGTTACGTTATTGTCGGATATAATATATACGACAAATCATTATAAGGATAATCCTTTAAAATATAAACAGGGGTTTAGTGCCCGTAGTCAGGAG
>JAILEM010000044.1 GCA_024687745.1 Lachnospiraceae bacterium | reverse complement strand
TAAAGTAAAGACCAGACTTTATTCCGGCTACCGCCACGAAATCCATAATTACAATGATATTAAGGCAGATGTGGAGAAAGGTGTCATCGATTTCTTCACCGACTGTATAAAATAACAGGCAATAGCACAGGCCGCTCCATTTGGAGCTGCCTGTTTTTGAGCCCTTGGGGACGGGGTTTATGGCTCAGAATGAGCCACTGACTCCGTCCCCATGAGACCTTTTTTCGCATTTGCTAACATCTCCGGAAGCATTTGAATAATAAACTCTTGTCCGGATCTATCGTACTCAATACGGTAATAAGTTACACCGCTCATGCTTGTCTGCAACGAGTGGGTTATTCCAATAGCCTGTCCTTTTTCTGTTGAAACAGTTACCTTCTTTCCAAGTTGATCATCTTCTTTTTCTTGAAGATAGTCGTTTATCTTAAGCCAGTCTGTAATTGTTTTGTACGAAAGTTTCTTATATTCTGCCTCGTTTACTACGGAGTTTAACTGTTCTGTTAATCGGGTAATGGTCTTTTTTTCATCATAAACAAATGAGGTAAGAGATTCTATCGGAAAATCTTTCTTTTTTACAGCCGATGTCCGGCCTATAACTCCGTTGTTATTCTTCAGTATGGTTAATGCTTCTTTTATGAAGAACATACACCGGATAATATCAGGATTGTTCATAGTTGCATCATCCTTCGCGGGAATATTATTGATGGGATCTTTTCCATCCGCTATTCTATCAACATACATTAGTGCCATATTCAATTTTTCCATATCTAATTTCTGCATTGTTTTATACTCTCCTATTAAGTGTTTTTGTGTAATGACCCTGATTTGCATCGTCGATGGCTCATCAATCAGGATTATTGGTTTTTTGCACACACTCGTTTTACAGTTGAATTGGAAACATCCATAATACGAGATATTTGCTTAATCGTTAACCCGGTTTTTTTTAAAATCAATATATATGCGTTTCTTTTGGGTTTGCTGAGATTGCCAGCTTCAGACGATGAGGGTAGGTTTGTAACAGACTTGAATACCTCTAATGCTTTGGCATCTGTCAGAAAATGTTTACCCTCATAGTGGATATCTGAGAACAGTTCTTTTTCCGTGGATTCACCTTCACATGCGAAGTAATAAAGTAAATCCTCTTTTGTCCCGGAAATGTCATATGCTAAAGATACATTTACCAGGGAATTCTTTTCCCCATAATATGCATTATAACTGCTCCACCGATATTCGGATGGGACGCGACATATAGCAGCTTTGACAGGATTGTTGTGTATATAGACGAGAGTTGATAAGAAATATTCCTGATTCTCAACCGGCCGGCTATGAAAACGATCCTGAAACAGATGGCCCGATCGCAGGTATTTTGTATTATACCAACGAACAAATCGGGTGCCCAGGCTTTGAAAATACTTGGACAGAACCTCCGGGCGCGACCTAATTAAAATATGGATATGATTATCCATCAAACAATAAGCATAAATATCGGTGTTATATTTGCTCTGACAATCAGCTAGTATAAATAAGAATTTCTGGTAATCAGTATCTTCTTCAAAAATTATATGCTGGTTGACAGCCCTGAGAATAACATGATATATGCCTGTAGAACTGGTAATTCTTGCTTTTCTTGGCATGCATACCTCCTGTAAATATTTGTTATTAATGTCAGCGACTATAATATACCATTGTTTTGGAAATTACAATACTAAATTTCAAAAAATTGTAAATTATTTCGTGCGGCTTTTTATTGCGTTGGCAAAAATTATTTTTCCCGCTGTTTCTATTTTGTTAATGTGATATAATGTGATGAAATGGTCTCTTGGGGACGGGGTTAGTGGCTCAAAAAATGAGCCACTAACCCCGTCCCCAAGAGACCACAAGGAGGTTTTGAAGAGATATGAACACGGTTTCTACAGCATCAATGGTGGGAATGGGAGTTTCCCTGGTGATTTCGGTGGGAGTGCCTATTGCTCTGCTTATTATTGCAAAGATCAAACTGAAAGGAAAAATCATAAGTGCGGCTATAGG
>JAILEM010000041.1 GCA_024687745.1 Lachnospiraceae bacterium | reverse complement strand
TATCTTTCCGTGATATAAAAGATTTGTTACCTGGTTTCTTAATAATGCCTTTCTCTGGCTGCTTGTTCTTCCAAGCTTTCTATACTTTGCCATTTTTCCTCCTTCTGTGACGCTCTTTGGTCTTATTCACAAAACATATTGATCATTTATAAACACTGTCCCACTCTTTGGGTTTACGGACAGAGCTTCTTTGTTGCTCAGCCTTCGCCGTTATTTAACTGAAGGCCTAACTCCTTTAACTTTGCAAGCACTTCTTCTAAGGATTTACGTCCGAGATTACGAACTCTCATCATCTCATCAGGTGTTTTGTTTGTAAGCTCTTCAACAGTATTGATACCTGCTCTCTTTAAGCAGTTGTATGAACGAACGGAAAGCTCGAGTTCATCAATACTCATTTCCATTACCTTTTCTTTTTCATCACTTTCCTTAACAACCATAACTTCCGCATTCTTGGCATTTTCGGAAAGATCGATGAACAATGAGAGGTGCTCGCTTAATACCTTGGCTGCAAGACTTACAGCCTCATCGGGAGCAAGCGTTCCGTTTGTAAATACCTCGAGAGAAAGCTTATCGTAGTCAGTGATCTGACCTACTCGGGTATTCTCAACTATCATGTTGACACGCTCAACCGGTGTGTAGATAGAATCTACCGCTATAACTCCGATCGGTGTATCTTCTGTCTTATTCTTGTCTGCGCCCTGATAACCTCTTCCGTTTGTGATCGTAAGCTCGATATAGAGCTTTGCCTTGGATCCGCTTAAAGTTGCGATCTTAAGGTCTTTATTAAGAATCTCTATGTCGGAATCGCACTGGATATCTGCAGCTGTTACAACTCCCTCACCTTCAAAATCAATGATAGCAGTCTTTGGTTCATTCGAAGAGCTCTCGTTCTTTATCGCAAGACTCTTGATGTTCATAACTATCTCTGTAACATCTTCCTTAACTCCTTCTATGGAGCTGAATTCATGAAGAACGCCATCGATCTTTATCTGGCTTACCGCAGATCCCGGGAGAGATGAAAGCATGATCCTTCTTAAAGAGTTTCCGAGAGTTATTCCATATCCTCTCTCCAAAGGTTCTACAACAAACTTACCGTATTTTTTATCATCTGAGATCTCTACTATCTGTATTGCGGGTTTTTCAAAATCAAACAATTTAAGTACCCCCTTTTTGATTGGTCTGCATTACTTAGAATATAACTCGACTATCAGCATCTCATCTACAGGAACATCAATTTCCTCACGTGTGGGTAAATTCTTAACTGTTCCCTTTAAGTTTTCCTGATCAACATCTAACCAGGCCGGTACTGCTCTTCCCCCGGTTACTTCAAGAATATCTTTGTATCTCTGAAGTCCCTTTGATTTTTCCCTGATCTCTATAACATCTCCGGTCTTTACCTGATATGAAGGGATGCTTACAGACTTTCCGTTTACGAGAACATGCTTATGCCCGACTATCTGTCTTGCTTCTCTTCTTGTTCTTGCAAATGCCATTCTGAAAATAACATTGTCAAGCCTTGTTTCAAGCATGACCATAAGGTTTTCACCTGTCATGCCCTTCATACGATCTGCCCTGTCATAATAATTCCTGAAAGGCTTTTCCAAAACACCGTATATGAATTTAGCCTTCTGCTTCTCTCTCAGCTGGAGAGCATATTCGCTCATCTTTCTGTTGGATCTTGTGAGCGTCCTTCTTGATTTTTTATCATAACCCAGAAACATGGGTTCAAGTCCAAGTGATCTGCATCTTTTGAGTATAGGTACTCTGTTGACTGCCATTTATTCTTCCTCCTTAAGTCTTAGTTCAGTCTGTAAAATTAAACTCTTCTGCGTTTGGGCGGACGACATCCGTTATGTGGTACGGGTGTAACATCAGATATGCTGACAACCTTTAAACCACTGGCCTCGAGAGCTCTGATCGCTGCTTCTCTTCCTGAGCCCGGTCCCTTTACAAAAACGTCTACAGTCTTCAGACCATGAACCAATGCAGCCTTTGTTGCGGTTTCTGAAGCCATCTGCGCTGCGTATGGAGTAGATTTCCTTGAACCTCTAAATCCCAGACCACCGGCACTTGCCCATGATAAAGCATTACCCTCGGTATCAGTTAATGTAACTATAGTATTATTAAATGATGCCTGAATATGTGCCTGTCCTCGTTCAACGTTTTTCTTGACACGTTTCTTTGTTACCTTTTTTGCACCTGTCTTTGCCATTAAACTAACCTACTTTCTTTAATAATATAGTATCCTTAATTACTTCTTCTTTCCTGCAACTGTCCTCTTTGGACCCTTACGCGTTCTGGCATTTGTCTTTGTCTTCTGTCCACGAACCGGAAGTCCCTTCCTGTGACGGATCCCTCTGTAGCATCCGATCTCCTGAAGTCTCTTAATATTAAGAGCTACTTCACGTCTGAGATCACCCTCTACCATATAATGGGATTCGATGATATCACTGATCCTTTTAACTTCTTCGTCTGTAAGATCTCTGCATCTGGTATCGGGACTAACCTTTGCCTGTTCTAAGATCTTTGTCGCACTGGGTCTTCCTATTCCATATACATAGGTCAGACCGATCTCTACACGTTTGTCTCTCGGTAGATCAACACCTGCAATTCGAGCCATTTTTTCTTCCTCTTTCTTTCTTAATGATATAATTACTAATTGACTGGATCCTTTCGGATCTTCCGAAGTTTCCTCCGGACTTTCCCGGTTCTACCGGTATCAATCGTAGACAGCCCGAGGCGCGATCCAAAGATCTGCTGATTTCGAGTTATCTATCTTTTGCAATGCTTTCATGACGGTAAAAGCATTACTCTGTCAGCCGCTTTTTAGGGATTAACCCTGACGCTGTTTGTGCTTCGGGTTTTCACAGATTATCCTGATCTTACCCTTTCTTTTGATGACTTTGCATTTTTCGCAAATCGGTTTTACTGATGATCTAACTTTCACGTTAAACCTCCTTTCAAAACAAACCTTAATCCTTTTAGTCTTAACGCAAAAAAGGTCATGATTATACATTCCCGTTTTTAACGTGACCGCTTTATATAATATCACGCAAGGTGATAAATATCAACAATTATTTATCTCTCCAGATGATCCTTGCCTTTGACAGGTCATAAGGAGACATTTCCAGGGTAACTTTGTCCCCCGGCAGGATCCTTATAAAATTCATCCTGAGCTTACCGCTTATGTGGGCAAGTACCTCATGATCATTTTCGAGCTTCACGCGAAACATCGCATTTGGAAGCTTCTCGATAACAGTTCCTTCAATTTCAATTACATCAGTCTTTGACATTAAGCATCCTCCCTGCCTGACATCTCATTTCCCTGTTTCTTTTCATACTGCCTTACAGCCTGTTTTATCTCTTCATTGCTGATCTTTTCAAGCCGTCCGTTCTTTTTTATGATCTGAACGTGTTTTTCCTTCTTTTTCTTCGGATTTTCCATGCTCCTTCTCATACCGTCGGAGAGATAGAGCATATCACCCTCCTGCTTTATTACTATATACACCTTACCGGCATCACGGCCTGAAAGTGATCTGACATAATAACCGGTAATCATTCAAATCCTCCAATGTCAATGTGATAAAGTAAGAATCTCCGGTTCACCGGTTGTTATCAGGATCGTATTCTCATAATGTGCACTCGGTGTTCTGTCTGAAGATACCACAGTCCAGTCATCATCAAGCCAATCCACATCCGCCGTTCCCAGATTTATCATGGGTTCTATCGCAAGTGTCATTCCGGCCTTAAGCTTAAGTCCTCTCCTGTTCTGCCTGAAATTTGGTATCTGCGGATCCTCATGCAGCTTTGTCCCAATTCCGTGGCCAACCAGCTCCTCCACTATTCCATATCCGAACTGACTGATGTAATCATCTATCGCGTTTGATATATCATACAGGTGATTACCCTCTCTGGCCATTTTAATTCCTTCAAAAAAGCTCTGTTTTGTCCTTTCTACCAGATCTCTTACCTCCTTAGCCACATTTCCTATCATATAGGTTCTTGCAGCATCCGAATGATATCCTTCATATATAAGACCGGCATCAAGGCTTACTATATCACCGTCTTTTATTATCCTGTCCTTTTTGGGGATCCCGTGCACAACCTCTTCATTAACAGACACACATATCGATGCAGGGAATCCGTTATAATTCAGGAAATTAGGTATTCCGCCCTGTTCCCTGATAAGTTTTTCTCCTAATTTATCCACCTCGTATGTTGACATACCCGGCTTCAATGCTTCCCCAAGCTTATCATGCACATACTCAAGCCTTTTACAGGACTCTCGCATTAGCTCAATCTCTCTTTTGGATTTAATTGAAACTGCCATGACAATGCCTTTCTATATAGGTTTTATTTTAATATTTTCTTTATATCTTCAAAAACAACATCTATATCCTGTGTTCCGTCTACCTCTTTTAATATTCCCTGCTTTGAATAATATTCTATGAGCGGCTGGGTCTGTTCATGATAAACGGATAATCTGTTTTTAACAGTCTCAGGTTTGTCATCATCCCTTATTATAAGATTACTCTGACAGATATCACAGGTATCCTCTTTCTTTGGAGGATTATACTTTATATGATATGTGGCTCCGCATTTTACGCAGGCCCTTCTTCCACCCATTCGATCGATTATGTTCTCATCGGGAACATCCACATTGATGGCATAATCTATCTTATCATCGAGCTTTGTTACTGCGTCGTAAAGAACCTCTGCCTGAGGTATGGTCCTTGGATAACCATCGAGTACATATCCGTTTTTGCAATCATCCTTTGCCACTCTGTCAAGAAGGATCTTTACAGTCAGCTCATCAGGAACAAGCTGTCCCTTATCCATGTAACTCTTGGCTTCCATTCCAAGCTCGGTCTTTTCCTTTATGTTTGCCCTGAATATATCTCCGGTGGATATATGGGGGATTCCGAATTCCTCTGCTATCCTTTTTGCCTGTGTTCCTTTACCTGCACCGGGTGCTCCAAGCATTATTATCTTCATTTATGCCATCCTCCTGTAGGTAATGATCCAAAACGCCCATAAGAGACAGCCCTCCGGGGATCCTGCACTGTTTGGGCACCCTCCCGGATGAAGCTATCTCTTCTGGCTGATCTTCGTACCTTCACGATCCGACTTTTCATTATTCCGTCAGATCAGTTATTTAAAAATCCTTTGTAGTTACGTACAAGCATCTGTGACTCTATCTGCTTGATCGTCTCCAAGATAACACCGACTATGATTATGAGTGAGGTTCCTCCAAAGGAAACACTCGCACCAAACAATCCGTTACAGATTATTGGTATTATCGCAACTATTATGAGCCCTACCGCACCGATAAAGATTATATAGTTCAGTATCTTTGTAAGATAATCGCTCGTCGGCTTTCCGGGCCTTATACCGGGAACAAAGCCTCCCTGCTTCTTCATGTTATCCGCAACCTCTAAAGGATTAAATGTTATTGATGTATAGAAGTATGCAAAGAATATAACAAGAACTATATAAATAAGAGCTCCTATCGAATATCCGGGGCTTGCCGGTTTGAACCAGTTACCCGAATTGAGTGTCTGAAGCACTCTCTGCCACCAGAGCGGACCGCTCTTTCCCGTAAAGGATGAGATAACTACGGGCAGCTGCATAAGGCTCGATGCAAAGATGATGGGAATAACACCACCGGTATTTACCTTAAGAGGAATATGGGATGACTGTCCTCCCATTGTCTTTCTGCCCTGTACCTTCTTGGCATATTGTACCGGGATCCTTCTCTCGGCACCGTTTAACATTATAGTAAGAACCACTGTGACTAAAACCACCACAAGGATGATCACCGCAGCAAGAACCGCAGTCGCAAATGATTTTCCCTTCATGAACTGCTCATACAGAGAAGCAAAATCCTGAGGTATCCTTGATATTATGTTTATAACAAGGACTATGGAGATTCCGTTTCCGACACCGTTTTCAGTGATCTGCTCACCGATCCACATAAGGAAAGCCGAACCTGCCGTTAATGCAACTATTACGGTTATTACATTGAGAGCATTATACTTCTCCAGTAAGCCCCCTCTTCCAAAGCCGATAGCCATTGCTGCCGATTCAATGAGTGAAAGTCCTATGGTAACATATCTCGTGATCGATGCGATCTTCTTACGTCCGTCTTCGCCTTCCTTATGCATTTCCTCAAGCTTGGGAATAGCTATCGTAAGCAGCTGCATGATGATCGAACTGGTGATGTAGGGTGTGATGTTCAGCGCAAATACTGACATGTTCAAAAATGAACCCCCAGTAAATGCATCAAGGAAATTAAATGAATCTCCCATCTGTGATGCAAACCAGTTCGCAAAATACTCTCTGTCGACACCGGGTACAGGAAGCTGTGTCCCAAACCTGATCACAATGAGCATTAAAAAGGTAAAGATCAGTTTCTTTCTGATTTCTTTAACCTTGAAAGCGTTTTTCAATGTCTCAAACATTAGATCACCTCTGTATTTCCACCAACTGCTTCTATCTTTTCCTTAGCTGACTGACTGAAGCCGTTGGCCTGTACCGTAAGTTTCTTTGTCAAATTACCATTGCCAAGTATTTTTACACCATCCCTCGGATTCTTGATGATTCCGCTCTCAATAAGTGTATCAACGCTTACTGTTGTTCCGTCATCAAATCTCTCAAGTTCAGATATATTGATAGCAACTATTTCCTTTGTATTTCTGTTCTTAAAGCCTCTCTTGGGGATTCTTCTGTATAAAGGCATCTGACCACCTTCAAAACCAATCCTGGGAGCTCCGGAACGTGCCTTCTGTCCCTTATGTCCCTTACCGGCAGTCTTACCGTTTCCTGAACCGTGTCCACGACCTCTTCTAAAATTATCACCATGTGTTGAACCCTTTGCCGGGCTTAAGTTTGATAATTCCATTGTGACACCTCCTATATTATACTTCTTCTACTTTTACCAGATGACTGACCTGTCTTACCATTCCTCTTACAGCGTCATTATCCGGAAGCTCAACTGTTTTTCCAAGCTTTCTAAGACCCAGTGCCTCAACTGTAGCCCTGTGTTTAGGAATGGATCCTATAGTAGATTTTACCAATGTTACTTTTATCCTTTTATCTGCCACTTTTATTTCCTCCAGTCCTTATATTCACCCAACAACTTCTTCTACGGATTTTCCGCGAAGACGAGCTACCTCTTCCGGAGTCTTTAACTGACTTAATGCTTCGATAGTAGCTAATACTACATTCTGTTTATTATTAGATCCCAAAGACTTGGTACGGATATTCTTTATACCCGCAAGTTCACAAACGGAACGGGCAGGACCTCCGGCTATAACACCGGTTCCTTCGGGAGCCCTCTTTAATAAAACATTGGCTCCTCCGAATTTACCGCTGAAGTCATGGGTGATACTCTTATTGTCATCCATTGCTACAGTGATAAGCTTCTTCATTGCGTCTTCCTTACCCTTACGGATCGCTTCAGGAATCTCGGCAGCCTTTCCAAGTCCGGCGCCTACGTGACCATTGCCATCGCCTACAACAACTAAAGCCGAGAAGCGCATGTTACGTCCACCTTTAACAACCTTTGTAACTCTCTTGATCGAAACAACTTTTTCTTCAAGCTCTAAGCTGTTTGCATCTATGATCGTACGTTTCATGTTCTGTCTCCCTTCTTAAAATTCTAAGCCAGCTTCTCTGGCTGCATCTGCTAAAGCTTTGATCTTACCCTGATATATAAAGCCGCCTCTGTCAAAAACAACTTCCTTTATCCCCTTATCCAAAGCCTTCCTGGCAATTGCTTTTCCTAAGTATGCTGCTGCTTCAACGTTATTGGTCTTTGTGAGCTCTGCCTTCGCATCCTTTTCAAGGGTGGAAGCCGCTACCAAAGTATTTCCTGCTACATCGTCGATAATCTGGGCATACATGTGATTATTACTTCTGAACACAGAAAGACGAGGTCTCTCAGCTGTGCCGCTGAAACGGTTACGTATTCTCATGTGTTTCTTTTTTCTTACTTCAGATTTTGATTTTTTACTAACCATTTTTCACACGCTCCTTCTTTTATTTCTTACCAGTCTTACCAACTTTACGTCTGATCGTTTCATCAGCATACTTAATACCCTTGCCCTTATAAGGTTCAGGTCTTCTCTTGTCTCTGATTTCAGCTGCATATTGGCCAACTTTTTCTTTATCTATGCCCTTGACCGTGATCTTGTTCTGACCCTCAAGGACAGTCTCGATCCCTTCGGGATCTTCCATTTCAACAGGATGTGAATAGCCTAATGACAATACCAGCTTCTTACCCTGCTTCTGTGCTCTGTAACCTACACCGTTGATCTCAAGCACCTTCTCATATCCATTGGTTACACCTGTCACCATATTATTAAGCAGTGTTCTGGTAAGACCATGGAGTGCCTTCATTCTCTTAAGATCATTGGGACGTGAAACCGTAATGACTTCTCCGTCTTTTTTGATCTCCATCTCAGGTACCATAACTCTTTCCAGTGTACCCTTTGGACCTTTTACAGTCACTTTATTATTTTCTGCAATATCAACTGTAACGCCTGCCGGTATTGCGATTGGCATTTTTCCTATACGTGACATGCCCGTACCTCCTAATTATTCTGAATAAAAAGATTATTGATTACCATACAAAGCAAAGTACTTCTCCGCCTACTCCGGCTTTCCTTGCTTCTTTATCGGTGATAACACCGTTGTTTGTGGAAATGATAGCTATTCCAAGACCGCCAAGTACCTTGGGAAGCTCATCTCTTCCTGCATAAACCCTTAATCCGGGCTTTGAAATTCTCTTAAGACCCGAAATGATCTTTTCGCTCTTATCCTCACCATATTTCAATGTAATATGGATGTTCTTAAATGAGCCGTCATTCACTAAGTCATATTTTTTGATGTATCCTTCTTTATACAGGATCTCTGCAATAGCGAGTTTCATCTTGGATGAAGGAACATCTACCGTATCATGCTTTGCAGTGTTGGCATTACGTATTCTTGTAAGCATATCTGCAATAGGATCGCTTGTTGTCATCTTATTTCCTCCTAAATAATTCTTCAAAAACAAAAACTCCCAAATTTTACCAGCTTGCCTTCCTGATGCCGGGAATCTGTCCCTTATAAGCAAGCTCACGGAAACATATCCTGCATATTCCGTACTTTCTCAAATAAGCATGTGGACGACCACAGATTCTGCAACGACTGTATTCTCTTGTAGAGAATTTCTGTTTACGCTGCTGCTTAACCTTCATTGACATCTTAGCCATGAATGATTTCCTCCTTTACTTTGCGAAAGGCATGCCAAACTGTGTTAACAGCTCTTTTGCCTCTTCATCGGTTTTAGCTGTTGTTACCACAATAACGTCCATACCTCTAACCTTGTCAATCTTGTCATACTCTATCTCAGGGAATATTATCTGTTCCTTGATACCAAGAGCATAATTACCTCTTCCGTCAAAAGCATTCGGATTAACGCCTCTGAAGTCACGTACTCTGGGCAAAGCCAGATTTATAAGTCTGTCAAGGAAATCATACATCTTCTCTCCACGGAGAGTAACCTTGCATCCGATAGCCATACCTTCCCTAATCTTAAAGTTTGCTATAGCATTTTTGGCACGTGTGATAACAGCCTTCTGTCCTGCAATGGTTTCAAGATCCTTAACTGCCGATTCCAAAACCTTTGCGTTATCCTTGGCTTCACCGACACCCATGTTGATAACGACCTTGTCGACCTTTGGAACTTCCATAATATTTTTATATCCAAATTTTTTGATCATTCCGTCTACGACCTGATCTTTATATAAATCTTTATATCTGCTCAACGTCAGGAACCTCCTCTCTTTAGTATTAGTCTACTACTTCTCCCGTTTTCTTATCAAAACGTACTTTCTTGTCATTTTCAAACTTAAAGCCTAACCTTGTAGGTTTGCCCTTATGTACATACATAACATTTGATGCATCAATGAAGGCTTCCTTCTCTATGATGCCGCCATTCTGATTGGCTACAGAAGGCTTTGTATGCTTCTTTACTATATTGACACCTTCTACAATGACTCTGCCCTTTTCCTGATCTACGACAAGAACCTTACCTTCAGCTCCAACGTCTTTTCCGGCGATCACTCTCACATTATCACCTTTTTTTATTTTCATCATCTGTGCGTACCTCCTATAATACTTCCGGAGCCAGTGAAACTATCCTCATAAACTGCTTTTCACGAAGCTCTCTGGCTACAGGTCCGAAAATACGGGTTCCTCTCGGAGTCTTATCTTCTTTGATAATCACTGCAGCGTTTTCATCAAATTTTATATAGGAACCGTCCTTACGGTGGGCACCTTTAACAGTACGTACAACTACGGCTCTTACCACGTCACCCTTTTTAACAACTCCGCCGGGTGTTGCATCTTTGACGGTAGCGACTATGATATCACCAATATTTGCATATCTTCTTGTGGATCCGCCCACAACCCTGATGCACAAAAGTTCTTTAGCACCGGTATTATCGGCGACCTTAAGTCTGCTTTCCTGCTGTATCATGCTATCTTTCTCCTTCTCTTATTTAGCTTTTTCAACGATTTCAACAAGTCTCCATCTCTTATCCTTGGATAATGGTCTTGTCTCCATAACCCTGACTGTATCGCCTATATTGCATTCATTGTTCTCGTCATGAGCCTTTAACTTATAAGTATTCTTGACGATCTTCTTGTAAATAGGATGCTTAACATGGTTTTCTACAGCTACAACAATGGTTTTATCCATCTTATTGCTGATCACCTTACCGGTACGGGTTTTTCTCAAGTTTCTTTCCATCATTTACTCCCTTCTACGCCTCAGCCTTAGCCTTCTCAGTGATCACGGTCTGTATCCTTGCGATATTCCTTCTGACCTCTCTGATCCTTGAGGTATTGTCAAGCTGATTTGTTGCGTTCTGGAATCTCAAATTGAAAAGTTCTTTCTTGGCTGCAACAAGGTCTTCATTTAATTCCTTAGCGCTTTTAGCCTTCAGTTCTTCAACATATGCATTTATTTTCATTATGATACACCGCCTTCCAGATCTGCCTTAGAGACTATCTTACACTTAACCGGAAGCTTATGCGTTGCAAGACGAAGTGCCTCTCTTGCTGTTTCTTCCGGGACTCCTGCGATCTCAAACATAACACGACCGGGCTTTACTACAGCTACCCAGTACTCTACGGCACCTTTACCTGAACCCATACGTGTTCCGGCGGGCTTAGCTGTAACAGGCTTGTCCGGGAATATTTTGATCCAGACCTTTCCGCCTCTCTTGATATAACGGGTCATTGCTACTCTGGCTGCCTCTATCTGGTTTGACTTTATCCAACAGGGCTCTGTTGCTATGATACCGTATTCACCGTATGATAATGTATTTCCTCTGAGCGCCTTACCTGCCATACTGCCACGGAACTGCTTACGACGCTTTACTCTTTTTGGCATTAACATTTAGTCCACGCTCCCTTCCTTTTCCTTTGTGGGAAGTATCTCGCCCTTGTATATCCATACCTTGACGCCTAACTTTCCATATGTGGTATCAGCCTCTGCGAAGCCATAATCTATATCAGCTCTCATTGTCTGAAGGGGGATCGTTCCCTCTGAGTATGTCTCGCCTCTTGCTATATCAGCTCCGCCAAGACGGCCGGATACTGTTGTCTTGATTCCAAGGGAACCTGCCTTTAATGATCTCGAAATCGCTGATTTCATTGCCTTTCTGAAGGTTACTCGATTCTCAAGCTGCTGAGCGATGTTTTCTGCCACAAGCTGTGCATCCTTATCGGGTCTCTTGATCTCCTTGATATCTACCACCATCTTCTTGTCGGTAAATTTCTGGAGTTCCTTCTTTGTGTTTTCTATCTCCTGACCACCCTTACCGATGATAACACCGGGCTTGGCGGTATAGATGATAACCTTTACCCTGTCAGATGCTCTTTCTATCTCTATCTTTGATACTCCGGCATTGTCCAGCTTTTTCTTCAAGAATTTCCTTATATTATAATCTTCCACAAGGTAGTCAGCGAATTCCTTGTCAGCGTACCACTTAGAATCCCAATCCTTTATAACACCGACTCTTAAGCCGTGAGGATTTACTTTCTGTCCCATTTTGCTCCTCCTTATTTCTCGTCAAGCACGATTGTAATGTGGCTCATTCTTTTTTCTATACGAAAAGCTCTTCCCTGTGCCCTGGGTCTGATCCTTTTCATTGTAGGTCCTTTATTTGCATAGCACTCTGCTATATAAAGGTTAGCGGCATTCATGCCGTTGTTGTTCTCTGCATTGGCAATTGCTGATTCCAACAGTTTCTTTATCAGACTTGATGCATATCTGGGATTATAGGTAAGAATACCGAGTGCTGTCGTTACATCCTTACCCCTGATTGCATCGAGCACAAAACATGCCTTCTGTACTGACACTCTGGCGAAAGATAGCTTTGCCGAGGGTCTTGTATCCTTATTTGCATTTCTTTCTCTCTTGATCTGGGATCTATGTCCTTTTGCCATGGATGAAACCTCCTTTCAAACTATCTTTATTATTTAACCTTTGATTTCTTTTCGTCTTTGCCGTGTCCTCTGTATGTCCTGGTTGCCACGAACTCACCAAGCTTATGTCCTACCATGTCCTCAGTGATATATACCGGAACGTGTTTTCTTCCATCGTGAACTGCGATTGTGTGACCAACGAATGATGGGAAAATCGTAGAACGACGTGACCATGTCTTAATGACCTGCTTATCATTAGCAGCGTTCATAGCATCCACTTTCTTAAGTAAACTTGCATCAGCAAATGGGCCTTTTTTTAGTGATCTAGCCATTATTTCATCTTCCTCCTCTTACTTGATTACACTACCATCGCGACGTCTTACGATCATCTTGTTGGACCTGTTATTCTTCTTCCTTGTCTTAAGACCGAGAGCCGGCTTACCCCAGGGAGTTGAAGGTCCGGGACGACCGATACTGGTTCTTCCTTCACCACCGCCATGAGGATGATCGTTGGGGTTCATTACAGAACCTCTGACTGTAGGTCTGATACCCATATGACGCTTACGTCCTGCTTTACCTATATTGATAAGGTTATGGTCTCCGTTACCGACTATTCCTATTGAAGCTCTTGCCTCCATCGGAACCATTCTCATCTCGCCCGAGGGAAGTCTGAGTGTTGCATATTTTCCTTCCTTGGCCATGAGCTGAGCTGCATTTCCTGCGGAGCGGACAAGCTGTCCTCCCTTTCCGGGATAGAGCTCTACGTTATGAACCATGGTACCTACGGGAACCTGTGATAAAGGCAGGCAGTTTCCTACTCTTACCTCGGCTTCGGGTCCGTTCATGACCTTCATTCCGTCTGTCAGTCCTTCGGGAGCAAGTATATATGACTTCTCTCCGTCAGCATAACAGATGAGAGCTATGTTTGCCGTTCTGTTGGGATCGTACTCAATTCCTATTACGGTTGCAGGAACTCCGTCCTTCTTTCTCTTGAAATCAATTATCCTGTACTTCTGCCTGTTTCCGCCGCCATGATGTCTTACCGTTATCTTACCCTGATTATTTCTTCCGGCGTTTTTCTTCTTGGGAGCAAGTAATGACTTTTCGGGAGTTGTCTTGGTTATCTCTGAAAAATCCGACCCTGTCATCTGTCTCCTTGAAGGGGTATATGGGTTATACTTTTTTATTCCCATGATCTTTCTCCTCTTTTTGTATTTTAGTTATCAGGTGTTCAATCACCTATATTTTCAACAGATCACAGTCCGGAGAATATCTCTATTTCCTTACTGTCCTCTGTCAGCTGCACTATAGCCTTCTTGGTATTTGCGGTCTTGCCGACGATACGGCCTCTTCTTCTCTTCTTTCCCTCGAGATTCATGGTGTTGACCGACTTTACCTTTGTTCCTTCGAACATTTTCTCAACTGCTTCCTTGATCATTGTCTTGTTAGCATCGGTATGAACCAGAAAAGTATATTTTTTATCTGCCATTGTTGACATACTCTTTTCGGTTATGACCGGCTCAAGGATAACGTCATAATATTGAATGTTTGCCATTATGCGTACACCTCCTCAATCTTCTGTACGGCATCCTTTGTAGCGATCACCGTGTTGTACTTCATAACATCATATGTATTGATGGTTCCTATAGAAGCAGTTATAACATTCGGGATATTCCTTGTTGAAAGTACAACGTTTTTATCCTCATCTCCAAGAATTACCATTGCCTTATCAACCTTAAGATTATCAAGAACTGCCTGCATCTTTTTTGTCTTGATCTCGTCAAGCTTTAACTCGTCAAGAACAATGAACTTATTAGCCATTACCCTTGATGTAAGTGCAGATTTGAGGGCGATCCTCTTCTCTTTCCTGTTAAGCTTGAAGGAATAGTCTCTCGGTACGGGTGCGAATACAACTCCGCCTCCTGTCCACTGCGGAGATCTTGTTGAACCCTGTCTTGCGTGACCGGTTCCCTTCTGTCTCCATGGCTTCCTTCCTCCGCCTGATACCTCAGAACGTGTCTTTGCCTTCTGTGTACCCTGGCGCATAGCTGCAAGATGCTGTACTACTGCCATATGTACAAGATGCTCGTTAACTTTTATTCCGAAGACTTCATCATTTAAGTCGATCTTGCCAACTTCTTTTCCATCCATATTATAAACAGATACGTTTGCCATCGTTTAAGTTCTCCTTTCTTATAAAGACTAAACAATAGTCTTTACAGTTTCCTTGATTGTCACTAATGATTTCTTAGGACCCGGAACAGCACCCTTGATGAGGAGCAGATTATTTTCCGCATCTACTCTTACTACCTCAAGGTTCTGTACTGTGATCTTCTTTGAACCCATATGTCCGGGCATGCCCTTTCCTTTATAAACACGGCTGGGTGAAGAGCAGGCACCGTTTGAACCCTGGTGACGATGGAACTTTGAACCGTGAGCCATAGGTCCTCTGTGCTGACCTAACCTCTTGATCGTACCCTGAAATCCTTTACCCTTTGAAACAGCTGTTGCGTCGATCTTGTCACCAACCTCGAAAATGTCAGCTTTTATCTCCTGGGCAACTTCGTATTCGCCTGAATTCTCAAACCTGAACTCTCTTACGAATCTCTTTGAAGAAACGCCGGCTTTATCAAAATGTCCCTTTAAAGCCTTGTTGACTCCATGTCTGTGAACTATTTCCCTTTTTCCGGATTTATCCTTATTGATGATCCTGTCCTTTTTGTCGACAAAACCAACCTGGACTGCGTTATATCCGTCATTTTCCTCGGTCTTGACCTGTGTTACCACACATGGACCGGCCTGCAGTACGGTTACGGGAACGAGTGCTCCGTCTTCCGTAAAGACCTGTGTCATTCCAACCTTAGTAGCTAAGATTGCTTTTTTCATTTTACTTTACCTCCTTAAATTCTACAGCGGACCGCCTATAAGCGTTCATATATTAGGGGTCTTACTTGTTCTTCATCTTGATATCAATATAAACACCAGCAGGCATCTCAAGCCTGGACAGTGAATCCACCGTCTTCTGTGTGGGTGCGATGATATCGATAAGTCTTTTATGGGTTCTCTGTTCAAACTGTTCTCTTGAATCCTTATATTTATGAACGGCTCTTAAGATAGTAACCACTTCCTTTTTGGTTGGAAGGGGTACAGGGCCGCTAACCTGTGATCCATTCTTCTTAACAGTTTCGATGATCTTCTTGGCGGAAGCATCCACCAGTGAGTGATCATACGCTTTTAATGTGATTCTCATTATCTGAGTTGCCATAAAAAAAGTCGCCTCCTTTTCGCACTTTATTGTAAGTACGACAAGCGGTGACTGTACACTCTCCCGTGTGTGTCGAAGATTTTACTCATTCTGACACTGACACGTCGTTTCTACTTATTGTAGACAATGAATACGTACAGTGACTTGTCGCCAGTTTCCTAACATGACATTCGCTCCACGGAAAACCCATCCTGACGGATGGCAACCTCACGCTTCAACGCTATCAATGTCACAGCAATCGTTAGTATACATGAGTAAAAACACGAATGCAAGGGGATTTTTCAAAAAATTGTATTTTTTTTAATACAATTTTTTTAATTAGTGTTTAACCATCCCCTTGCATACAAAATGTAGTTATTTATTGGTCTTTCTGATTTTTTTCTTTAAGTTTGCAATAATTATTTCCTTAAATTAATAAATCTGATCATTTACCCGCAACGTCATTGAATTCGTTGATGATCTCTTCGGAAGGCTCCTTTGTGAAAAGGCTGACGGCTATTATAAGAATAAGACTTATAAAGAATCCGGGAACAAGAGAGTAGAGTCCCGTAACATTTCCAAGTGTCTGCCCGCCTGCAAGAGGAATATAATCCCAGAGGATGACAACAAGGGCTCCCGAAACTATTCCCGCAACAGCCCCCTCAAGATTGGTCCTTTTCCAGAACAGTGATAATAAAACGATCGGTCCGAAGGCAGCACCGAAGCCTGCCCATGCATCAGATACAAGAGTCATTACCGAGCTGTCAGGATTCCAGGCTATTATGTATGCTATGATGGCAACAACCACAACAACTATCCTGCTAAGCTTAAGAACACTCTTTTCGTCTGCATCCTTTTTGAATATCCCTTTATAAAGATCCTCGGCAACCGCAGATGCAGTTACAAGGAGCTGTGAATCTGCGGTAGACATTATAGCCGCAAGTATTGCACATAAGAATATACCTGCAAGGAAGGGAAGTGCATAATGCTCAGTAAACATCTTCTTGATCATCTCTATGAATACATTTTCGGTCGAAACCTGACCCTCACTTCCAAGAATATCAGGAGCAAGGTAAGCTCTTCCCACGACACCTATGATACATGCGAAAAGAAGCGAAAGGAATACCCATACGATACCTACAAGTTTTGATTTTTTAAGTTCCTTTTCATCCTTGATAGCCATGAACCTTACAAGTATATGAGGCATTCCGAAATAACCGAGTCCCCATGCAAGGGAAGATATTATTGAAACCGCTGTGATAGGCTTTCCTCCCTCCTGCATGATATTTGTAAATGAAGCAGCTTCAACACCGGTAGTATTCAAAACATTAGCAAGTCCGTCAGCACTGACTGTAAAGTATGCAACTATAGGTATTACCAGAAGTGCAATGAGCATAAGTGTTCCCTGAATAAAATCCGTAGTACATACGGCAAGGAAGCCTCCCATAAAGGTATAAAGAAGTATCACGAGTGCGCCAAAGGTAAGCGCTATATGATAATCTATCCCAAACATCGAATTAAAGAGCTTACCACCCGATGCAAGTGCCGATGCGGTATATACCAGGAAAAATATAACGATCACGACTGAAGATATTCCCAGTAAAACCTGCTTTTCATCATGAAACCTGTTTTTGAAATATTCCGGAAGGGTAAGTGAATTATTGGCCCTTATGGTATATTTTCGAAGCCTTCCGGATATAAAGAGCCAGTTTGCAACAGTTCCGATAAACAATCCTATACCTATCCATGCCTGTCCCGTACCAAGGGCATAAATAGAACCCGGCAATCCCATAAGAAGCCATCCGCTCATATCCGATGCCTGTGCGGAAAGCGCTGCCACGAAACCGTTCAGATTTCGTCCTCCCAGAAAATAATCCTCCGATGAATTATTTTCCTTCATGAAAACCGCACCGATAATTATCATTCCGGCCAGATAGACACCGAAAGCTATCAGAACCCACACCAAAGTACTTCCTGTCATTTTCATTTCCTCCTCATTGTTATAGGTCATTTGACACTATCTTAATATAAGTTGATAACCGTTGTTTATTTTACAGTAGACTCC
>JAILEM010000027.1 GCA_024687745.1 Lachnospiraceae bacterium | reverse complement strand
TCCGCAGGCTTGTTTGCGTTTATCTCATGATACTTCTTCGACGCAAAGCTGTCGGGATGCTCATTTATCCAGTCAAGGAATGCGATCTCGCCGCCGGGATTGGAAAACGCATGGTTAAGCTCACATATCGTTGCAAGATTCTGCTCCTTTGCAGGCATCTCCTCCAGGCAGAAGCATATCAGAAATGCAAGATACGATCTCGCCGACATGTGCCAGATAGGATCTTTATCTGATGCCGTCGAGCTAATCAGACTGTTTGCAAGGGTGAGCACATCCTGCTCCCTGAACCTGCCGTCATGATATCTTCTGATATTTGCAAGGGGATTGTAGCAGCATGACTTGTGAGGATTTACAAAATCAAGCACTTTTACATCATAACCCTTTTCCTTAAGCTGTGAGGAAAACTTCCTGCACAGCTGATTCTTGGTATCGGATACTACCATACTGCCTGAGATGTTCTGGATATTGGGAATGACATATCCGCCGGTCTTGCCGGCACAGGATGGTCCAACGATCAGATCGTTATTGTTGAGTCCTGTAACCCTTGTATCATTACTGATCGTTATACCATCCGCCAGGATTCTGAACCCGGGATTTGCATTTTCTCTACTCATACGCGTTTTCCTCCTTTTCCAAATGACTTTGAATCAATGATCTCTGTTGCCAGCCCGAACCTGACCGCTTCTTCAGCGTTATAATAGGTATCATTTGCGGTGACCTCGTATACCTCCTGAAGCGTCTTTCCCGTTTTTTCCGCTATTATCTGCGCAATTATCTGTCGTGTCTCGTTAAGCTTGTCAAGCTCGTGCTGTATCTCATGAGGTTTCTTACCGCTCATGTCGGCATTGGCGTAGCTCGGATCGTGTATCATGATCCTTGTATGCGGCAGCATCTGGCGCTTATCGCCTGCAAGAAAAAGCAGTGCTCCCATGCTCGCTGCAGTTCCGATGCTGACTGTCCTTATCGGAGCCTTCATAAGTGTCATATAGTCATACACCGCCAGCCCGCTTGTCACCTCCCCTCCGGGGCTGTTGATGTAAAGTGTGATCTCTGCCTCATCATCCTCCCTCTCAAGATACATGAGCTGCTTTATCAGCTCGTTTGTGGAGTTTGCATCCACTCCGCCTGTCAGGAATATCTCCCTGTCCTGAAGGAGCTCATCCTCAAGATCAACTATGTCAATTCCTCTTACCGTTTCCTTGATTATCCTTGCCATACTTCCTCCTCCTTTATTCTTCCGTTACAATACCATCATCAAAATCCATAGCATCCTTTAATTCAGCGTCCAAAGGTCCAAGAAAATATCGTAAATGGTTCATTACGATCTTTCTGTGATCCGCCCGGTCGCCAAACGAGCCTACAAACACCGATAAAAGCAGCAACCTGTCCAGATCACATGCACATATTATCCCTCTCTTATATGCATCTATGTCCGTCCAGCATCTCCAGCTTCTACAGCACACTTCGGTCGTAAATCGAAGCACATCTCCCACCGTCCTGTCACGAAGCTTTGTGATTTTTTCATCCTCTGATACTATTACCGAATAATCCTTAAGCATGTTTTTCTCATATCTTATCATCAGCTTACGGTTTCCTTCCCTTGCTCTCAGGTTATCAAGCATTGCGCCAACCCTCACTGCCATGAAACACCTGACTGCAGGGTTTGTTTTTTCTGCCTCGAGCAGTACACGCTTTAGAAAATAAACATACATACTTATTAGCTGTTCAGGATCCATTTCATCCACCGGATCGACCGCATTACAGATCTCTTCGATAAGGCCCGTAAGCTCTACATAAGAGAGCTGATCGATAACCTCAGCCTCAAGGTCGTGCATCAGAGCTAAGTCATCAAACAATTCTCTTACATCTCTGACATCACACGAAAATACTTCACCCATCCGAAGATCTGCCATCCCGTCAATTGCCCTTGCGACCCTTTGCGGTGATTCAATGCACCCTGAATCAGAGAGTTTTCTGATCTCTTCTATCGTAGTCATGCTATCCCTCCTTTAACTGACTCCTCTAACTGTTACCATAGCTTTTTCATCAGTATTAAGTTTTCAAGGAACAAAATAAAGCCTCCTCTCCCGAAGATTCAGACTTGCTTTGAACGGTGCAATTCTGTAAAAACCAAAAATAATGGAAAAAACGAACCGGGATTATTGAATGGCAACCCCACGCCTAGATTTGTTAAACCGAAAAACCTTATTTCAATATTTAAGACTTCTGCCGGATCAAAAAAGGTTCAGAAATTTCAAAAATTTTTTTTTTCATATTTAACTCCCAAAACGTGACAAAATGGAACTCCCATTGACTTCATAGGGAGTGTAGTGTGAGAATTAATTTATCAGTTTTTGGATCATTAATTGAATATTTAAACAATTATATATAAGGAGGTAATACTTAATGAAGACATGCGAAAAAACATGGAGCTCGCAAATTGTTGAGCACAAGGGATTCAGGGATCTTGGCAACTATATAATTGAATTGCCTGACTTTGATGATCCGGGTGTACTTGAAATCGGACGTGCTTCAGGAAACTATCTTGCAGATCACGGTGAATCTCCCTATTTTGGCTGTACTGCGATGGTCAAAAGGAACAGCTTGGGCGAGGTAATAGTAGGCCGAAATATGGACCTTGACATCTCACAGAGCCCGGGCTATGTATTTAAGACCACCATGGGCAAGTATAAGAACTTCTGTGTATCCTATTCACCCGGCTTTTACAAGTCCTATGCTGAGATTCAGCAGATGGAAGAGATCGACCCGACAATGGCAGCTATGATAATGATGTCTGCCTGTGACTGTATCAACGAAAAAGGTCTCTACATTGAAGTAAACCTTCGTGAATTTACCAAGGAGCTCTGCTGCTATGGTTTACATTCCTCACGCGGTGAGAAAACCAGAGCTGACGGTACTCCATGGAGTGAGCTTCGAGCCTGTACAACAAGCTTATGTCAGTTTGTATCCCAGAACTGTGCAACTGTCAAAGAGGCTGTCGATTACATCAACAACAGTTTTGACTGGTATACTATAGCACCGGCTCCCGGAATGAGCATGGCTGTAAGCAATAACAACCTGTGCTGCCTTATCGGAGATGCAACCGGTGAGTACGGTGTCATCGAATTTGCCCAGGACCAGATCAACTATCTTCCATATCAGTTTGGTCAGGCCAATTACTATATTACACCTAAGTGGAATGCTCTTGAGACTACAGGCCCCGGTCACGGAAGACTCGATATGGTTTCCAAGGTAATAGCTCCTGTAGAGACTCTTGACGAAGCCATGGATGCTATGAAGCCTATTATGTGGCGTAATGAGACTCTGTGGGTAGGCGAGTCACATAGGATCACCGACGGCAGTCATCTTCATCAGTACAACCAGATCGCATTCGAAGACGATAAGGGCGTTCCGCAGATGGATTACAGAAGTGAGTATGTTTTCCAGTGGCCGGTTATGGATGATGGCCGTATGCTCATTTCAGCTGCTTTATATGATCAGGCTAAGAAGTCAGACTACGATCCTATGATCAAAAAGTATTTTGATGAAGCAGTTGCCAAAGGTCGTCTCGTTATCGACGATGGCTCTTTCAGATTCACTGTGGAAGGTAAGGAATACACTATCGACGAGCTTGCTGCAAAGAAGGCAGAATATGAAGCATGTGCTGACCTTGAAAAACGCGCTGCTCTTAAGCCCTGCTATGATGAATACTGGCGCCTGTTGCGTAATCTCACCACCAGATGGGCCTTCATCGATGACAACTTCGAGGCTATGAAAGCTGCCGCTTATGCAAGCCTTCATATTCGTTATGACGCTGAAGGCAATTTTGACCTTTCTGCCATGAGTAAGTATGAAAAGCTTTGTGCTTTCTACGGCAAGGGCTGCGAAAAGGATGAGACTCCGCTTCGTGATGATGCTTCCATCTGGACCACCAGCCTTAACGTCGGTGTAAACTGCGCACAGAGGGAGATCAAGATTCGCTTCTGGGAGGATGACAACGTTATTTTCCATGCACAGTTTTAATATTTACTGATAGTTTTTGGTTTTCCTTT
>JAILEM010000253.1 GCA_024687745.1 Lachnospiraceae bacterium | reverse complement strand
GGTGATAAATTCAGTACAGATGCAGCTACAACCTTCTTTCACAAGTTCGACTTTGTAAACCTTAACGGAGCGGTAAGGTCACTCCTTGGGCAGAGAGAGATGAACAATATAGTCAAGCTTGATAACGGCAATCTCATCCTTCCAAATACCTATGTGGAGGATGCTGTGATAGCAGAAAATACCGACAAGATAACATCCTTTAAGAATTATCTTGCTTATCAGGGCATTCCTGTAATATATGTTATGACTCCAAATTCCTTAGGCCTTGATGAGAGTGTACTTCCAAAGGGCGTTGATGATTATGGGAATGAATATGAGGACAGATTCAAGAAAGCTCTTACAGAAAACGGAGTATTTGTCCTTGACATACGTGAAGAATTCAAAAAGGACGGTCTTGATCATTACGATATGATGTATAAGACAGATCATCACTGGACCACTAAAACAGGATTTTACGTTTACAGGAAAATATCCGATATAGTAGAGAAAATTCTGGAATGCGAGGTGGATCCTGTCGTTAAGGATTTAAATAATTATACGATAACGACCTACGAGGACTGGCACCTCGGCTCATACGGGCAGAGAACCGGACAGATCTTTGGCGGTATAGATGATTTCGACCTTATCGTACCGAATTTTGAAACAAGTGTCACGAGCGGAGAAAACACAGGCGAGTTCAAACATATGATAATATATCCGGATGCACTTGCCAAAAAAGACGTAACCTCAAGATATACCTATGATAATGTCTTAAGCGGATCGACACTGAATAATTTTGTCAACAATAATTCCCATAATGACAAGAAGATCCTGTTATTTTCAGATTCTATGGGAAAATCCGTCGCTCCTTACTTTGAAATCTCCTATGCTGAGGTAAGAAACTCTGAATATCCCTACACTTATGAACAGATAGAGGAGTACAAACCGGACGTTGTCATAATAATGTACTCTCCGCCAAATTCACAGAAATCATACTATTTTGATTATGTGCTGCCGTGATGTATATGTGTATCATAGACACAGACTGCAGGCGTTATCTCCTGTAGTACTTGCGACATGACCTTATCAGAACAAAGGCAAAACCAAATAAGGTTATAAGCGATATGAGCTCAGGTATCCTGTATATCATGGGCTCTTTGTATTCTATGTGAACTCCGTTAAAGTACCCTGCGGGGATCCTTAATCCTACCATTCCCATGTCTGTTTCAAAGAGCTCAGGCAAAAGTCCGTCTTCACTCTCAAATATATTGGAAACAGAATAGCCGTAATAGTAGAGTCTCGGAAGGTAGAGTATTCTTTCTTCCGGAGCTGTATTTATAACAACCATGCTGAGCTTAGTACCTGATCTCTCATAATTCTGAACACTGAGGAGAGTACCGTCAGCCTCATGCTCTGCATACCCTTCAGGATCCATGATGCTCTGTATTTCCTCAAGAGTATGGTCAACATCCACATGCCTGAAGGTAGTCGGTTCATATTCACCCATTCCCGTTCCCTTAAAGTCCCTGACTCCGTAGGTATCATAAAACCTCTGGTGTACTACATGTGACGGTATCTTAATAAAATATGCAAGAACAGGTATTATCGTCACGATGGTAATTGCAAGAACAAGTCCATAGAGAAGGACCCTTTTTTTCTCCCACAGTCCTCTTTTCTTAAGCTCATCAGATATAAAGACGATAATGCCACAGACAGGAAAAATACCAAAGGCTGTAGCAACAGATAAATATCTCCAGGGAAACTGTACCATGCAAAGAACAGTCTTTAAGATGCCTTCGGAATTCTCAATCTTACTCCATGGGAAAAAGACAGATGATAAAAACAGGGCTATAAGGGCAAGCAGGGCGCATACAAATATAAAATATGGATCGGTTCCGGTCCTTTCTTCAGACAATATCATATTATCAGATATTTCTTTATCTGACCCCTTTCTACCTTTATCCGATCCCTCCTTCCCCGCTCTGAGCTCTATGAAATATATGATGATATATACAGGTATCGCCAGAAGAAGGATTATCCCATAGGAATAATCACCGCTGAAATTCCGGGTCGGATTATACTCAGATGCCGGTATTATAAAGTAGGATATGAAATTAGAGGGATGGAGCGCATTGGCGGCAGCCGAATAAGGCATATCGGTAAAGACCTTATAAACATCCCTTCTGATCATATCAATGAAGGGAAACCAGAATCCCGCGGTCAATAGAAGTGTCCATACGGCAGCCTTAAGGATCATCTTAAGCCTGTCAGGATCTATAACCCTTCGAACCATGAAGATACACAAAAGTACGAGAAATATCCCCATCATCTCAACACTTAAGACATGTGAATATATAAGAGCTGACATACCTGCTGCCAGTAAAGCATAGGATGACTTAAACTCTCTTTCTGCCCCTCCCTCTTTATCAATACACAATATCCCATACATCCCCGCAATTATCAAGGGCAGAAAAACCATGGCAAGATACTCACCCATAGCTCCTCTCCTGTACACATCAAATATCCTGTATATCGAGAAAATATACAGAATACTGCCAAGTGTTGCACAAAGTCTGTCTTTTAAAACCCTCCAAAGAGAATAATAG
>JAILEM010000252.1 GCA_024687745.1 Lachnospiraceae bacterium | reverse complement strand
ACCGTCCCATGATGCGACCCAACGGAAGTTACACCGACAAAATGTAGGAGTTATTGCAACGAACTACAGGGGAGTCGCAAGCCACGTACCTTTAGGTGCGTGGTAGTTGACAAAGGTATTCCTGTTAGTGTGTCAATACAGGAGGGAGCATTCCTGTTAAGAAAGTAGTTGTAAAAAAGAATGAATGAAACGTATGGATAAGCAGACTGCAATGCGGCTTTTAGAACTTGAAGGAAGAGAGTCGCCAAAAGAGATAAAATCACAATTTCGGAAAATGCTTCACCGATATCATCCGGATGCGACCGGAATGGACGCAACATTCGCCGGGGAGATGGTTCGGAACCTGATCGAGGCATATGAGGTTCTTTCCAAACCATCCAAAACAGACGGCAGCAGGATCCGTAAAGAATGGAATGCACCGGTCAATGTGATGGCAGCAGAAGAACGCCGCATTTATGCTTCTTTCGAAATGCTTGATGGAGAAGCTTTTGATCTTGAAATTACTAAAGGAAGATACATTTGGAATCCCGCAGAGGAGGACTTTGAACATTTTACAAAGAGTATCGTGGAGGTGGCAGAAACTATTCTGAACCATCATGGGAAACCGGGGACAGATCCTGCCATGGTACGTCTTTTCCCGCTTTTGATGGATGAATATATTTATCCTTTTTATGCGGCGGAAAAGCTTGCAGAGAAGATAGAAGAAAAAGAAGAAGGATATCTGTACAGCTTTACCGGGTATATAAAGGAATATGGTAAGGAAAAGGCATTCATGGAAGGGAACCGGGCAAAAGTGAGGATCAGGGAAACAGCCATTTATCTGCAGTTTGACCATATCCCGCAGTATTGTAAGTTGACATTTGACAGAAACTGTCTGTATCCGGTAGTCTTGTCTGTCTTAAGATCCAAAAAAGTGGCAGCGATGTGCGAGGTTATTGCGGTACCGGATTCTAAAAAAGGCAGAAGAATATCAGATTCTATAAAGGTGGCATTTACGATAATGATGCGTGAAAAGATCGTGGATCAGCCAAGGAGTAACAAAGAAAAGATGGATAGTTTATTTCGGGAAAGGGATTTATGAGTTGCAGATGTCTGGCTCAGGATCCGCCAGAGAAGGAACCGGAGTCGTTTAATGAAGACAGGAAACGTGATAAAGGGTGAGCGAGAATGAGAAAGATTACATATAACAAACTGGTACGGGACAAGATTCCGGAAATAATACAAGCTGACGGAAAAACCTGTTTCACAGAGATTCTCTCTGAGGAAGACTACCTGAAAAGGGTCGATTTAAAGCTGGATGAAGAACTCGCCGAGTATCATAAGGATCAGAATATTGAAGAACTTGCCGACTTGTTGGAAGTAGTATATGCGGCGGCAAAGGCGAGAGGATATTCGCTGGAAGAACTGGAAATGATCCGGGCTTCGAAAGCAGCAAAACGTGGAGCTTTTGAAAAGAGGATTTTCTTAAAGGAAGTTATGGAGTAAAGGAGTCGGCTCTTTTCTGCCGTGATCATGCTGATCAGTGTGGCACTGGCATATACCCATCACAAACAGTAGATATGAAAATCAGCAGATTGATATGGGGACTGAGCGCGCAATTGTTTGATGTGTGGACGATCTGACTGCGGCTGAAAAGTGATCAGAAACGTGAAAAGATCAAATAGAATAGAAAGCCGCGAAAAGGCAAATAGGAAAAGGGACAATGAATAAGAAAAAAGCAGTTTTACTCATGATGCTCTTAATGCTGGCTGCGATGCTAAGCGGCTGCAGCCGAACAGAAATCGATACACTCAACATCGTATCCGGAGTTGACGTTTGAAGCAATAGTGGATATAGACGGGGAGGGAATGCGTGATTTTTATATTGCGAAAAGAGTGTCAGCAAAAGTGACGGAGACGATCGGGGAAACGATAAGTGATATGGAGTGAAGCCAAAATGGGCGAGATCTATGACCACATGGCAAAAATAGCAGAAAGCATAGATTGCGCAAGCGGCTATATCGTATTGTTCTTGACCGATAAAGATATGCTGGAAGAAGTAAAAGAATATGTGGAATCTCCGGAAGAAAAAACGGACAGTTGAGTTTGGGGAACGTGACGGAAATGATCGAGACAAAGCGGCTAAACAAAACAGAAAAGGAAGAACCGAAAGGGAGACAAGGATGAATATTTATGTGGATTTTGATGATTGCATTTGCGAAACAGCAAGAGCTTTTACAGAGATCGCAGAGAGACTCTTTGGAAAGAAGGTTCCTTATGAGCAGATCCGGGACTTTAACCTCCGGAAGTCCTTTGGGCTTACAGAATCAGAATATGAACAGATGATGTTAGAAGGTCACCGTCCGGAAATACTGCTTTCCTATGAAGAGACCCCGGGGGCCTGTGCGACATTAAATGAATGGATCGACAGAGGGGATGAGATATCGGTCATAACAGGCCGTCCGTCCAGTGCATATGAGGCATCACGCAGATGGCTTGACGAGCATGGGCTGAGCAGGGCTAAGCTGTATTGCCTGAATAAGTACGGCAGGGACTCATTCATCAGGAACAGCGATTTCAATCTGGAACTGGAGGATTATTATTCGATGTCGTTTGACTATGCGGTGGAAGATTCTCCGATGGCATTTCGTTTTTTTGAACATCTGCCGGAACTGAAAGTGATGGTCTATAACAGACCCTGGAATCAGGAATGTGAATTTCCGACTGCCAATTTTTGCAGATGTTCTGACTGGAACCGTATCCGGGAACAAGTGGAAAATATATTAAAAATATCCTCTTGACATTTCTGGTTTATTCGAGTTTTTATTATTGTCATTTATTGACCACAAATCATCATTTCTCATTTTAAGTCAACCTATTGTTTCCAAGAAATTGACTGTAAATGCAATATAGTTATATCTGAGTCAACCGAAAGGGTGAGATTCGATGACTTCGAATCAACTATTTTCCCAATTAAGTCAAATTGTAAGAGTTGCAAGGTTGACCACAGATCAGCTTATTGCAAAGAAAGTCAATGGCATCAATATAAAGTAATGACTGCAAATGGATGAATGTATAGTTGGGTCAACTACCGGGGGAAGATTCGATGACTACAATTTAATTAATATCTAAATGAGTCAAATTGTGAATAATCTGGTAGCTGTTGAGTCACCTGTCCGGTGTGATTTAGCCACTTGAAAACGACCTTGATTATGCATTCAATGGTGTTTTTGGCAAAGCCGAAATGCCTTTTTCCAAAAGGGGGTTGCAAAAAACAGGCGGAGGTAATAGAGCCTGTAGAAGCGCGGGTTATTATCCGCAGGAATACTGAAGGAGAGTGAAAACAAAATGGCTATCGTTTATAAAAAATTATCGGAGAATGAATTAGGCAGAGTCATTGAAATGAGAATAGATCAGTTGACGGAGGAATATACAGCGGGGGGCAGAACGGTTCCGGAAGATGTGGATCTTGAGAAGTCGCTGCTCGATTTTTATAAAAGGAATATTGCCGCCGGTACATATGTTTCGTGGCTTGCATTTGACGGGGATAAAATCGTAGGAACAAGTGGAATGTCATTTGCGGAAAAGCCGCCTTACTTTGCATGCCCTTCGGGGAAATTGGGGATTCTGTCAAGCATGTATACGGATCCGGATTACAGAAGAATGGGGATTGCCACTCAATTACTTGACAGAGTAGTAAAGGAAGCAAAAGACTATGGCTGTGGAACGATCTATATCACAGCTTCCGATATGGGAGTTAAGTTATACGAAGCATATGGTTTTAAGCACAACGGCAATTTCATGCAGTATCATTTTTGAACTGCGATATTCGCCTGAAGAACCGGAAATGCTCCGGGACTGGAAAGCTGCACAACGAGGATCTTTTGGGGTTTCTGAATAGTAACACAGAGTGATTCACGTCGACAAGAAAAATATTGACAAACTATATCTGAACTGATAATATAATTATCGGTAATCTTATTATCAGTTTTCGTGGAGTAAATATGTCAGTACGTGATACAAGTATCGATCCCAGGCTTATGGATAGCGCGCGGGAAGAGTTTTTAAAAAATGGTTTTATAAAATCGGATCTTAAGACGATCTGCGATAAGGCAGGTGTGACTACGGGCGCGGTTTATAAGCGTTACAAAGGGAAAGAAGAACTGTTTTTGGCAGTGGTCAGCGATGTAGTGAGCGCGCTTAATACATTTCTTGAAAACCGGGCCAAGATTGATCTTTCAATCCTTACAGATGATGAGATCAAAGATTCATGGAAGATGAGTTATGATTCTATGCTCCCAATGTTCCGGATGCTGCGAAGCTACGGAGATGATTTTAAAATTCTCATTGATAAGTCTTCGGGAACAAAATTTGAAAATTTCAGTCACGATTATGTGATAAAGATGAGTTATGCGTATGAGCAGTTTTATAAGGAAGCATATAAGCGTGGAATAGCCGGGGAAAAGGTAAGCCGTGATGAGCTTCATATCCTGCTGACTTCTTTTTGGAGTTCGATATGTGAGCCGTTTGTTCATGATATGTCAGAAAAGCAGATAGAAGAGCATTGTCTTATGATGTGCAGATTCTTTGACTGGGCAGCAGTTGTAGGGATAGAATAAGGTGTTGTTAACAAGCCGTCGAAAGACGGCTATATATATGCTTATTGGTTAGCATAGACTAACCAATATGATCATAAGGAGGAATTATAATGTTTAAAAAGGTTGCACCGTATATCGGAAAGTACAAAAAGTATACCGTATGGGCGGCTTTGCTCATGTCACTTGGAATCGTGGCGAATGTGATCCCGTATTTTTTCCTGTATCAGATCATTTCTCCCCTTACAAGAGGTGAACACATTGATCCTACGTATGTAATGCTCAGAGTAATTGCGGTGGCAGCATGTGAGATCGCATTCGCTCTCTTATATGTAAAGGGACTGGAATTCTCCCATATAAGTGCCTACAACACGCTCAAAAACCTGCGTATTTCACTTCAGGGGAAGCTTGAAAAGCAGCCTCTGGGCAACATACAGAATCTGGGCACAGGACGTATTAAAAAGATATTTACGGATGATATCGATCAGATCGAATTGCTCCTTGCTCACGCCATACCGGAAGGAATAGCAAATATCTTTATTCCGATCCTTATCATAGTGCTGATGTTTATCATGGATTGGAGACTGGGCCTTCTGTCCTTAGTGCCACTGGTGCTTGGTATGTTAGCTATGGGGATGATGATGAAGTCCGGATTCGAAAAGATGAATGATTATTACGAATCCGCGGCAAAGATGAACAATACGATCATTGAGTATGTGAACGGAATGGAAGTAGTTAAAGTATTCAACAAGGATGGCGATTCCTATAAGAGATTCGGTGAGGTGGTGAGAGATTACCGTGACTTTACGATCGCGTGGTATAAGGTATGCTGGCCCTGGATGGCTGCATATGCAAGTATCTTGCCGTGTCTTGCACTTTTGATGCTTCCCATAGGTTCATACATGGTACTGTCAGGCTCTTTGGCACTTGATAAGCTGATACTTGTTCTTTGTATGTCATTCGCGGTTGGACCGTCATTCCTAAAGGCATTAAATTTTGCAGGCAAGTTCCCTCAGCTTGATTATAAGATCTCTGAGCTGGAAAAGCTTATGGATCATCCTGCGCTTAAGGAAGGAAAGAGTGGATTTACCGGAGCAGACAAGGATGTCGAGTTTGAAAATGTCAGATTCGGATATGAGGATGAAGAGGTATTACACAGTGTAAATCTTCTGATGAAGCAGGGAACGACCACAGCTCTTGTGGGTGAGTCCGGAAGCGGCAAGTCTACACTTGCTAAGCTTCTTGTACATTACTATGACATAGACGCGGGTACTATCAGGATCGGTGGTCAGGACATAACGGATATGACCCTTGAAGCTTTAAATGATCTGGTTGCCTATGTGTCACAGGAACAGTTCCTTTTCAATACAACTCTGTATGAAAATATTCTGATAGGAAAACCCGATGCAACTAAGGAAGAGGTGCTCGAGGCGGCACACAGAGCCCAATGCGATGAATTCCTGGACAGGCTGCCTCAGGGTATCGAAACAAAAGCCGGAGACGGGGGGAAGCAGTTATCGGGTGGAGAAAGACAGAGGATCTCACTGGCAAGAGCCATCCTTAAGGATGCTCCGATCATTGTCCTGGATGAAGCTACTGCTTTTATGGATCCGGAAAATGAAGATAAGCTCAATGCGGCGATCGATGAGATAGTTAAAGATAAGACAGTGCTTGTTATCGCTCACAGATTATCTACAGTCAGGGATGCGGATAAGATATGTGTAATGAAGGAGGGACAGTGTATCGCGGCTGACAGACACGAAAACCTTCTGAAAACCTGCACCGAATATAAAAAGTTCTGGGAAGCATCCGTAAGTGCGAGCACATGGAAGATAAAGGAGGCCTGAAGCAATGTTAAAGATATTACACAGACTGATAGGTATTACGGGAAAGTATAAGGCCAGGATACGGTTGTCCTATATCACATCATTTGTCAAGGGGATCATGATGAAGGCACCGCTTATTCTATCCTTTGTTATGATATGTCTGTTTATGCAGGGACAGATGGATGCCAAAAAATGCATGTATCTGGGAATAGCTATCGTTGCAAGCGTGATCATAGAGGCGGTTTTTGAACATATAACCAATGTACTTCAATCCGCTACCGGTTATATGGTATTTGCTGATATGAGGATGAAGCTGGGTGATCATTTAAGAAAGCTTCCAATGGGTTATTTCACAGAGGGCAATATGGGCAAGATCAGCGCAGTCCTTGCCACTGACATGGTATTCATAGAGGAAAACTGTATGGGAGTATTATCAGAGCTGGTATCTTTTATAATATCTCAGGGGCTGATGGTCCTTATGATGTTTGTGATGGATATACGGCTGGGACTGCTTGCTGCTCTGATCGTACTGGCCTTTGTCATTGTAGGTAATCTTATGCTTAAGACCACCCTTAAGCACTCCGTGATAAAGCAGGAGGGTGCAGAATCTCTTACAGAAGAGGTCCTGGATTTCGCAGAGGGGATAGGTATCATTAAGTCCTTCAACATGCTTGGGGACAGATCGAAGAGACTTACGGGTGAATTTGAAAAAAGCTGCAGGGAGAGCATTGAATTTGAGATTGCGTACAGTCCATGGGCCAGGGCACTTTACCTGACATTTGGGATAGGGACATCCCTGATGCTGGCGTTGGCCGGATTATTGTTCGGCAAGGGGATGCTCCCGGACACTTATATGGTAGGTATGGCATTATTTCTCTTTGATATGTTTGTTTCCATCAAGAGCTATTACAGCCAGATGGCAAGGCTTACTGTTACCTCCGCAAGTCTTGACAGGATCGAGGAGGTATTCAGGGCAGAGGAATTAAAGGATGACGGAAAAAAGACTTTGCAGGACGTGAATACTCTGAACACAGAAATCCCGGCGATAGAATATGAGAATGTCTCCTTCGGATATACCGGTAAGGATGTGCTGAAAGATGTGTCATTCAAAGTAAATGCCGGTGAGATGACAGCTCTTGTGGGCCCCTCCGGCGGAGGAAAGTCGACCATTGCTTCGCTTCTTGCAAGATTCTGGGATGTGGGAAGTGGACGTATCCTTGTGAACGGAGAAGATATAAGGAGCGTATCGTCAGGTAGTCTGATGGATCGCATCAGTATGGTATTTCAGAGAGTTTATCTTTTTCAGGATACGATATATAATAACATAGCAATCGGAAGACCGAAGGCCACAAGAGAAGAGGTTGAGGAGGCTGCAAAAAAAGCGAGATGTTACGATTTCATAATGAAGCTGCCGGAAGGCTTTGATACCGTGATCGGGGAAGGCGGAGCATCTCTTTCAGGGGGAGAGAAGCAGAGGATATCCATAGCGAGATGTATTCTAAAGGATGCACCGATAGTCATACTTGACGAGGCGACAGCCAGTGTTGATGCTGATAATGAAAAAGCCATTCAGGATGCTATATCGGAACTGTGCAGGAATAAGACCTTGCTGGTGATCGCTCACAGACTGAAGACTATAAAAGATGCAGATCAGATACTTGTCATATCGGACGGGCAGATCGTGGAAAAAGGAGATCACGAAGAATTGTGTGAACTTAACGGAACTTATGCAAATATGGTTTCGCTGCAGGTTTCCTGAATAAGACTACAGCGGTATCACTTGCTATATAATTGCATTTATAGTGAATTAGAAGTAAAAATCAGTTATCAAATGTGAAGCAAATATGAAGGAGACAAAGGTATTGCAAGTACTATTCAGATGTCGAAGCTGATCTGTAAGGATTTATCAAATATCTGTTCCGCATAAGGGTATACAAATGTCAGAATTAAAAGAAATTTATAATGTTTGATGAAAAAACTTTTGATTACACTTTGGATATCCCCAGTATAAGAATATGTAATTTGAAAGGGATTTAGATGAATTCAGAAAAACAAAATACTGAAAATATTGATAATATTTATCGCCTTGATGGAAGAGTTCCTCTTTTAAAAGCGATACCCTTTGGTCTTCAGCATGTGCTGGCAATGTTTGTATCAAATCTTGCTCCGATAACCATTGTGGCTGCAGCAGCGCAACCTGCCATTTCACAGGAACAGGTTGGCATGCTTTTGCAAAATGCCATGTTTGTTGCAGGTCTTGCTACATTAATTCAGTTATATCCCATATGGAAGATAGGATCCGGACTTCCGATCGTCATGGGGGTAAGTTTTACGTTTGTGACCATACTTTGTACAACAGCAGCTAATTATGGTTATCCGACTGTGGTGGGGGCTGTATTCGTCGGAGGTATTCTGGAAGGAACCTTAGGATTATTCGGACGACGGATTTTTAGGTTCATAAAGCCAATTGTGGCTGCTTGTGTTGTATCAGGAATAGGATTATCTCTTTTTACTGTTGGAGTCCGTTCCTTTGGTGGCGGATATTCCGATGATTTTGGGTCGCCGGCAAACCTTTTTATCGGAACAGTAACACTGGTTGTATGTATTATTTGGTCTTTCTTTGTAAAGGGATATTTAAAACAGCTTTCGGTTTTGGCAGGACTTATCGTTGGATATATCATTTCCATATTTCTTGGAAAAGTTGACCTTAGTACAATAATGACGGGAGGACTTATATCGTTTCCTCATTTTCTGATGTTTATTCCCAAATTCAATATTGGATCCATTCTTTCTGTTTTTCTTATATTTATGGTGTCTGCCACAGAGACTATCGGTGATACAACAGCCATGGTTTCAAGCGGACTTAAACGGGAAATAACAACAGATGAGATCTCAGGCTCATTGGCAGTAGACGGATATGCTTCATCAATTTCATCTTTATTTGGCTGTCCGCCGGTAACCTCTTTTTCGCAGAATGTTGGTCTTATCAGCATGACAAAGGTTGTTAATCGATTCACTATCATGACAGGGGCAGTAGCTATGATTCTTGGAGGGCTTATCCCACCGATCGGAAATTTCTTTGCTTCGCTTCCGCAGCCGGTTCTTGGGGGATGTACAATTATGATGTTCGGTCAGATCCTTGTCTCCGGAATACAGATGATCGCGGCTTGCGGTTTTGATCAGCGTAATATCGCAATTGCTTCCCTTTCTTTGGCTCTTGGTGCAGGTTTGACCGCATCTTCTGAGCAGGACATCTGGAAAGCATTTCCCCAGGTCATACAGGATGTATTTAGTAATAATATTGTGGCTGTTGTGTTTATTATTGCTATGATCCTAAGCTACATTCTTCCTGAAGAAAAGAAAAAGGATAACGGTTGATCAGCAGTATGCTCATCATAATTTCGTGGCTTGCACTATTCTCTGAGGAGAATGGAATAAATGATTATACATAAGATATAGAGTGAACATTAATGAGAAAAAATATAATTTTACTTATGTCTGTTTCAATGCTTTTTATTATTGGATTTGTCGGGACTTTCAAAGTGCCGGTTTTTGCCGCCGGACAGTCTGAAGCGGAAAGATGTACTGCTGTGTATGTCGGTAAGGAACTCTGTGAGGAGGGGACGGCAATTATCGCAAGGTCAGAAGACATGCCCACAGGTGTGAATAACAAGCTGTTTCTGGTTTATCCGGAAACGGATCATTCGGGTGGTTTTATGGAATACTATGGCGAAAATCAAAATGGCTTCAAGGTGAAGATACCAAAAAAGACTCTGCGTTATACATCGCTGTTGGATGCAACGGAATGCGGCGACGGTCCCTATTATTCATCATGTATGAATGAATGTGGAGTTGCTGTCGTTGGCACGGTATCTGCAGATGTCGGGGAGGAATATGCAGCCATTGACCCTTTCAAAGAAGAAGGGAGTGGAATACGGGAGGCGATCATTCCCGGAATGATAGCATGTCAGGCAGTTTCGGCAAGGAAGGGCGTTGAACTGCTGGCTGATTATATAGATCAGTACGGATCGGAAGAGTGCAATATCACGCTCTTTGCGGACAGGGATGAGAGCTGGATCATGGAAATATATGGCGGCTCGACCTACGCAGCCATGAAGCTTCCGGATGACAAAATGGCAGTCTTTGGAAACCAGATCATGATCGATTGGGTTGATTTGGATGAAAAAGAGGGATTTATATTCTCGGATAATCTGAAGGACTGTCTTGCTAAGCTTAAGAGTCCTGTAAAGGATACTAAGGGGCTTTATCATCTTGCTCAGTCCATAGATCCCGGACCGAGATCGACCTATTCAAATATGCGTACCTGGAGAGGTCATCAGCTGTTTGCACCATCATCCATCGGTGAATACAGTGATAAAGAATTTTACCCCCTGCTTTTTACACCGGAGAAAAAGGTGTCGGTTATAGATATCATGCAGCTTTTTGGCGACAGGTATGAGGGCACGGAATATGATATGTCAAAACCGGGCAATGAAGGAAACCGTGCCATCGGAACCACCAGACAAAGTGATGTACATATTATACAGACCTTTGCAGATCTACCAAAGGATTGCTGTCATCTTCAGTGGCTGTGCATGGGTAATGCGGAACATTCCGTCTTTGTTCCGGCTTTTTCAGGGATCACGGATACCTATGAGAAATATAAAACAGATACAGACGGAAGCATTGCGGTCAATGACAGCTATTATTTCCTCTGCAGGTCCATAGCTGCGATCGCACAGACAGACCGAAAATTCCTGAGTAAGGGTGTGAAAGAATATAATCTGGAACAGGAAAAGCAGATGCTCTCATCGGTTATGGAGATAATTCCAACTATCAAAACAAAGTATTCTGTTTCTAAAATACAGGGAGAGGAATTTGTTACGGAGTTTTCTGCTTCCATCGCAGAGGATCAGTATAAAAAAGCTCAGAATCTCCTGCAGCATCTTTTATATACTCAGATGAACAATCAGAATGACCTGGCAAACGATGAGAATAAGATACAGTTCTCGATGACAGATATTCCGGATTAAGCTGTATATAAAGTGGATGTTGATAAATGCCATGGGCATAAAAGGATAAAATGCTTAAACACTTAAATACCGATCAGATCCTTAAGCGCATCGGTTGCTGCCTTGAAGGCTGTATTGGAATCGGGATATTCATATTTACCGACCTTGTTTTTTTCTCGGCCTTCAAGTGCATCCAATCCTTCAAATACACTTAGATGCGGTTCAATTGTAAGCACATCGCCCTTATAATTTGAAAGCAGATATTCAAGCTGTCCTTCTCCCTTTCCGGCAGGTACTACAGAACCGTCTGAGAGAGCGTCCTTAATATGCATATATTCTACATAAGGCGATAGAAGCTCCCAGGCTTCTTTTGTATCCTGTCCGGACTGTATGAAATTGGCAGGATCGAAAATTGCTTTTAATTCAGGAAAGGTCTCATGTATCTTAAGACAGTCCGAGGCGATATCCCCATATATCTCTTTTTCATTTTCATGACAGAGGACTATCCCGCTTCCCTTTGCCGCTTCGATAAATCTTCCAAGTCTTTCTGCTACTTCATCAAATCTGTTTTTTGCTTCATAGAAGCTGAAAAGTCTTATATGTCTTGCATTGAGCTCAAAACATACATCTATACTTCGTTTAAACTTATCAAGATGCTCCTCAAAATCATCTGTAATATTTATCTTACCGTAGGGCGAGCCTAAAGACCATACCGATAACCCTTCATCTTCAAGTCTCTTCCTTATCTCCTTTGCCTCTTCCTTATTAATATCAGCTATATTTTTTCCGTCCGTATTCCGGATCTCAAGCATTGATATCCCGTTATTCTTAAGTGCCTTTATCTGTCCTTCCAAAGAAGGGCAGGCCTCATCCGCAAATGCTGCAAGTCTGAATCCCATAACTAACCTCCTGCTATATGGTTTTATATTTATTATCTGCTTCAATAGGTTCCTGTTGTATCGAAAACTACACCGCTGCCTGATTTTTTCTTTGAGTTTTTTCTTCTCTTGTTAAGCTCCTCAAGGAAGAGGTCTTCATCAAAGGGTATCTCAACAGTTTTATCAAGCCAGGATGAAAGGTACATGGCATTTGATAAAGTAAGACCCTTTATGCCCTCTGTTCCTTCTGCGACCAGCCTTCCTCCGTGTAGTATTCTGTCAGCAAAGGCTCTAAGTACTCCGTCATGCTGCTCATTTTTTCCGTCGGTTTCAATTTTGATCCTTGTCATATCAGGTTTCTTAAAGCCCTCCTGCTCAGCCATACAGAAGGTACGCTCGTTAACACTGAGTTTGTCATAGTAAAGGCTGTCTTCTTCGCATACTATCCGTCCCATTTCAAAGGTGAGTTCGAGACGGTTTGTGCCGGGAGCATCACCTGTGGTGGTAACAAATACTCCTGTAGCTCCGTTTTCATATTCAAGATATGCGGTAACATCATCCTCAACTTCAATATCGTGCCACTTGCCAACATGACAGAAGGCTCTGACCCTGACAGGCATTCCGCACAGCCACTGAAGAAGGTCGAGCTGATGGGGGCACTGGTTTAAGAGGACACCTCCTCCTTCTCCGTCCCAGGTAGCCTTCCAGTCGGCAGCATCATAATAAGCCTGGGTTCTGTACCAGTCGGTTATTATCCAGTTTACTCTCTTAAGAGCACCAAGCTCTCCGCTCTCTATCATTTCATGGAGCTTGCGGTAAACGCAGTTGGTACGCTGGTTTAACATAAGTGCAAATACCTTATCACTTTTCATGGCTGCCTCGTTCATTTTTCGAACCTGACGGGTATAGACTCCTGCCGGCTTTTCACTTATGGCATGAACTCCGTGCTCTAAGGCATAGGTCACGAAAACAGGATGCAGATAATGCGAGGTTGAGATAAGAACTGCATCACATATACCTGAGTCTATCATGGCGTATCCGTCATTGAACAGTTTGATATCATCCGGCAGATATTCTTTAGCCCAGTCAAGTCTTTGATCTCTTGTATCCGCAACAGCAGTAAGCTTTATTTCGGGAATGTTTCCGTTTACGATGCTTTTTGCATGTGCCGAGCCCATTCCTCCTAATCCAATTATCCCGAGTTTTACCTGCTCCATGGTTTTGATCTCCTTTGCTTTATTAAAGATTTGTTGTCAACCGGTTTTGTTTTCTTAAGTTTTTGGTTTTTTAAGTTTATATTTATATATTTAGGATCATATAGTGTTTACGGGTAAAAAAAAATACAGATATACAACAATATTTATGTAATAATCCGACCTGATGATCGATGATCTGCTTTTACAGCTTAGAGTAACGGCTTGGAGAGATACCGGTGAATTTCTGAAATGTTTTAAAAAAATATGCATAGCTTGAGAACCCTAGCTCCTCCTGTACCTGTGAGACAGAGTGACCGTTTCGTAAAAGCGATTCAGCTTCACTGATCCGTTGTGTTATTATGTACCGGCTTATGGATATATGCATATGTTTTTTAAAGAGTCTGGTAAGGTAATCGGGATTAAGATAAAAATGGGACGCGATATCCCTGACTGAGATCTTTTCACGGATATGTTCATTGATATAGGAGAGTATCCCGTTGACCCTCTTCTGTGATTCTGAGATCGGAAGATCATATTTTGATTCCGGCTCAAAGCTTTTGATGATAGTACCAAAGAAAGAAAGGAAATCGAAAAAATCCCTCAATGATCCGGGAGTCAGTTTGTCCTCATATTTAAGAAGACGGTTGAAATGATAAAGGAGACTGTCCTTATTATTTCCTTCCGGGAAAAAGAACAAAGGGTAAGGCTCTTCAAGACGCGAGAATATTGTCGGAAGATCACAAAAGACCGACCTGAGCCAGGCGGTATGAATAGAGAGTATATAACGCTCATATGCTATATTACTTTCATGATAAAGCCGGTGGATACAAAAGGTCGGGATTATGATAAGTGTTCCGGCCGGGATCATGGAAACGGTATCATTTAAGAGTACATCCGGAAGATCCGTCAGTGTATAGTAAAGCTCGGTGGCATTGTGCGAGTGAGGCTCTGCGGGATTAGGTGATATTTCATTTCTGTAGACCATTTCATAAGGTGGAGATACTGAAAACAGAGGCACCGGTTTTTGTGTAGTGTTGGACTTATCAGACATATGACCATTAATCCTTCTTCTCAATCTTGCCATCCGGAAGAAAAACTAAAAGTACCCGCTCTATCTCAGCTCCGTTTACGGGTTTTGTTATATAATCATCAAAGCCGACGGATAGATACTCATTTCTGCTCTCTGCCGTAGCATTGGCTGTCAGGACGATAACCGGGGTCAGGTAATTGGGGCCCTCTTTATTGGCCTTTATCTTCTTTAAAACTTCGATACCGTCGGGTTCCGGCATCATATGATCGAGCAGGATGACATCATATTTATTCTGCATTACTGATTCTATGGCTGCTTTTCCGCTGTCCGCGGTTTCTATTTTAAGCTTTGTTTCCTTAAGCAGATATTTTATTATCATTAAATTTGATGCATTGTCATCAACGGCAAGGATAATAGCATTTGGTGCCGTAAAGGATACCCTGTAGCCCTTTTTACCGGTATCTTTACCGTCCTTCTTTTTATTCCAGTCAGCTCCTATCGGTTTATCGTTTATAATGGGCTGTGGAATATATACATGGAAGTTGGAGCCCTCTCCATAGCGGCTTTTTACCGTTATTTCCCCGTTCATTATCCCCACAAGGTTCTTAACTATCGCAAGACCTAACCCTGTTCCCTGAATATTCCGGTTTTTCTTTTCATCTACCCTTGTAAAGGAATCGAATAACTTATCTATATCCTCATCCTTTATCCCCATTCCGGTATCTATGATCTCAAAGTGAAGGTTGCAGCTTTTTTTATCATCTGAGCTTACCGTTACATCTTCAGAAGACTTATCGGGGATCAACTCCTCAGAATAGACCTTAAAGGTTATACTGCCCTCTTTTGTATATTTGACGGCATTTCCCAACAGGTTTATGAGGATCTGCTTGATCCTGTCAATATCGCCGAAAAGTACAGAGGGTATCCGGGTATCTATATCCTCTATGACGGAAAGGCCCTTGCCGGCAGCTCTTTCGTTTATAAAGTCGATCATGTCCTTGAGCATTACGGAAGTTTCATAATTGTCATTTACCGGAGTAAGCTTTCCTGACTCGATCTTTGAGAAATCAAGAACATCGCCTATTATTGTAAGGAGCAGGTTTCCGGAACGCTTGATATAATTGGAATACTCTGAGATATTGGTGTCCTTGCTTTCCCTTAATATCATCTCATTCATACCCATAATGGTATTGATGGGTGTCCGGATTTCATGTGACATACTGGCTAGGAAATTTGATTTGATGATATTGGCCTCAATAGCCTTTCTTCTGGATCTTTCATATTCAACAGCCCTTTTTACAGAGCTTATAAAGGCAGCGCCAAGCACGAAATACAGTCCTATCATCATCCATACGCCGGTAAGGCTTATTATTCTGAAATAAATGCTTATTATCTCAAGGACAGTACATAAGACAAGTGCCGATATACCGTGGGCGACTGTAATATAATCCTTTACATGATCAATAAAAACATCCTTGATGATATATCCCATCAGTATTAACGCAGCAGCTATGACTACGATGAAATTAACGGGAAGTGTGTTGTCATAGCTTTCTATATCGGCGAAATGTAATACCATCATTATGATCTCATCGATCACAAGTATTATCATTACATATGAGTACTGTTTTATATATCTGTGATTCTGGAGCTCATCCATATAGACAAAGAAGGGTATGGGAAGTAACGGAGTAAGGATATAACTTATAATACCGTCAATAAACATGACATCAAATACCAGCTGGAACATATACGAATCTGTGATTATCCAGCAGGAAACCGCGGCCATTCCTATCGAAAGGGCACGAAATTCGGATGTTTTGATACCATATATCCGGTTGATCACGATAGTTATCATATAGAGCAGAAGCGAAATTATAAAAAGAAGAAACGCAGAATAGAAATTCATGGAATAATCCTTTATATAACTTGCTCTTAATGCATTCAGCTCACCTATCCTGATCTCGTTAAAATATCCGTTATTGGCCTTGTCCTCAGCTTTGACAAACCTTATCTCCTTACCGAGATCTTTTGGACTGAGTCTGATAATGTTATATATACTTTTTACTATCCTTCCGGGAATACTGATCTTATTATGATCCAGTTCATAACGTAATTCTCCGTCTATGTATAATTTTACGTCTTTGCCGCCAAGAAAGCACATATAGGTATCATCAAATATGCCTTCGGAAGGAAGTACTGAGCTGTATTCGATCCTCTCGCCGTTATCGAGTCTGATAGTGGAGGGAAAAACCGTGGTTCCGCTTTCACCGTTTTCTGTGATATAATCCCATGAAATATCAAGGGATTCGCATCTCCCCGACTCAAAAGCATACGACCTGTACAAAAGTATACCCGTTATCAGCAATAAAAGTATTATTGCAAAAAAGGTATAGGCAAGGATCGAAAATCTTTTCATTAAATATGTGTTTTCAGCTTTTTCAGAATTTTTATCCATGTTTTATATATTCATCTTTTGATCGTTAATTGCTTGAAACTATGTATCAGTGTTTTATCCTGAGCAGATCCTTTGATAACAGCTCTGTATTTATATATTATATCATTGAAAGAAATAAAGGATTAATTTTTATATTGCCATATTATTTACGTTGTGTCGATATTTTTCTGCTTTTAAAAGCGGAACAGCCGGTATTCAAGACTCGCTCGCGAGTCCCCGGCGCCGGATTCGGGTCTGCTTTGCAGACATATTTCCTATCCGAATCCGTGCGCATCCTCGCGGAGCGTTTTAACTCAGTCGGAGCTTGTACACCGACTGAGTATAGTATGTAATTACCTCCACCTCGCAAGGACTTAGAGGTGGGGGATTTCTCCGTCTGAGTTAAATATTATATTGACTGATATCTTTATGATATAATTAAAAAACAATTGAATATTATCTATAGACAAAAATATAATAACAAGGAGCGGAAAATGTCAAACAGGGTTTATTCCGGGTTAAAGGAAATACCTGAGGGAACTGCAGGAGAAAGGATCGCAGAGGGATGTCTTGTACTTGAAGGCGGTGCATTCAGGGGATTGTATACACAGGGATTTCTTGACGCGTTAATGGTCAACGATATAAATATACGGTCAGTGATAGGTGTATCGGCAGGTGCTCTCAGTGGGATGAATTATGTATCGGGACAGATAGGGCGGTCCGCAAGGATAAATCTCGGATTTCGTAAGGACAGCAGATATGTGGGAGTAAAGGCTCTTCTACACAGCAAAAGTATAATTGATATCGGATTTCTGACAGAAAACAGGGGAATCCTTGAACCTCTTGATAAGGACAGGTTTATGCGTCCTGACAGGAGATTTGTTGCTGTGACCACAAATTGCCTGACCGGCAGGGATACTTATTTTGAAAAAGGAAAATGTAAAGATATAATCGGGGCTGTAAGGGCTTCGGCAACTATGCCTTATATATCTCCCATGGTGATGGTTGAGGGAGAGCCATATTTAGACGGAGGATGCTCCTGTAAAATTCCTTACCGGTGGGCACTTGATCAGGGATACGAAAAGATAATCGTTATACGTACAAGGGAAGCTGATTTCAGGAAAAAGGATAAGCCTGACACCTTGGCATCCAGGGTATACAGGAAATATCCTGAATTGTCAAAAAGCCTTTCAACGAGCAGAATGGATTACAATCATCAGTGTGATGAGATAGAAAAACTCAATAAAAGCGGAAGGATAGTACGGTATGCTCCTTCTGAGCATGTAGAAGTATCCCGGATAGAGAAGGATATGGAAAAGCTTGGTGATCTGTATCATCTTGGATGGGATGACTGCCTTGCCCATTTGGAAGAGATTAAGAGTTATCTTAATATCGCATAATAGTCTGAAAGTGACCCTGTGAGGGCTCTCTTTGACCGATGGAGGGTTTTAAATAATCATGAATATCTCTCAGCTCAAATATGTTTTGGAAATAGCAAATTCATCCTCGATCAGGGAAGCAGCAACTAAGCTGTTTGTATCTCAGCCTGCTTTGTCATCAAGTATAAAAGAGCTTGAGGAGGAGCTTGGGATCCTTATATTTGAAAGGACAAACAAGGGGATAATACTTACGGATGAGGGAAGGGAATTTGTCACCTATGCGAAGAAGGCGATAAGCCAGTACGAGATCATGGAGGACAGGTATTTATCCAGGGATAGCGATAAAGAGAGATTCTCGGTATCCTCACAGCATTATAATTTTTCTATCAGGGCTTTTACCGCTCTTATAAGAAAATATGATCCCCCAAAGTATGTTTTTTCATTTCATGAAACAAAGACAAAAGATGTTCTTGAGGATGTGAAGTCCTTAAAGAGCGAGGTGGGGATCATTTCTTTTTCGGGGGCAAATGAGAGTGTGATCAAAAAGCTGATTAAAGAGTATGGTCTTGAATTTACTCCCCTTATGAGAAGAGAAACATATATCTATGTATGGAAGGACCATGAGCTTGCCGGGCGTAAGGAGATATCCATCGAGGAGCTCTCTGACTACCCCTGCGTTGTATTTGACCAGAGTGATGACAGCAACTTCTATCTTACGGAAGAGGCTATGGCTGATTATGATTTTAAGAAGCTTATCAAGTCAGACGACAGGGCAACAACAATGGAGATCATAGCGGAACTCCATGGATACTCAATAGGCTCGGGGATGCTTTCGGGAGATAAGGTGATCCTTAAAGGTCTTGTATCGATCAAGCTGAAGGAAGAGGATCCCCTTACAATAGGATATATCGTAAGAAAAGATGCCCACATGTCTCCATATGGAAAGGATTATGTGGAGGAACTCCTCAAATACAAAGAACTGAAATGAGCCAGGGGGACGGAGTTCCTGGTTCATGAACCAGGAACTCCGTCCCCCTGGCTCATAATTAATATTGACAGTTTATATTTTGTAAAATATAATATGATAAAATATAAACTGAACAGAGGTATTACATATGGCAAAAGAATTTGATCTACAGGAATATATGACAAAGGGTGTTGAGAGAGTTGTGGCAGATGCTGTTAAAGCAACCCTTAAAGATCCCAGAGAGAGTGCTTTTATGCTGAGATTTGCCAGAGCCAGCGCAGAAGCATCCAGAAAACGTAAAAAGGCAGAAGAGATAGGAGAGCATATCCCGCCTTTTCTTATCACGAGCATTACCAGTAAATGTAATCTTCACTGTGAGGGATGCTACTCAAGATGCAACCATGCCACTGTGGATACCGAGCCTGTCAGCCAGCTTGCAGATGAAGAGTGGTTCAGGATCTTTGACGAGGCAGATGATATGGGGATCAGCTTTATCCTGCTTGCCGGAGGGGAACCTATGCTTCGCAGAGGTGTTATAGAAGCTGCCGGGAAGAAAAAAAATATCCTGTTTCCCATATTTACGAACGGGACCTTTATCGATGAGGATTATCTTGAACTCTTGGACAGATGCCGCAATCTTATTCCGATAATGAGTATTGAGGGAAAAAAAGAGATCACAGACTCAAGACGGGGAGCCGGAATATATGACCGTCTTATAAAGAATATGGATGAGATTCACAGACGGGATCTTATATTTGGGGCTTCCGTTACGGTAACAACAGAAAATATTCACGAAGTGACTTCGGATGAATTCCTGAATGAGCTGAGAGATCGGGGTTGCAGGGCTGTTATTTTTGTTGAGTTTGTTCCTGTTACCGAAGAAAGTAAGGAGTTAGCACCGGGAGATGATGAGCGTGAATATCTGAATAAAGAGATCGAGCGGTTGAGAGAAAAAATGCCTGAAATGGTTTATATATCCTTCCCCGGAGATGAGAAGGGGTCGGGCGGATGCGTAGCCGCCGGAAGAGGATTTTTTCATATAAATTCCCATGGTGGAGCAGAACCCTGTCCGTTTTCTCCGTATTCGGATGTGAACATAAAGAATACAACGCTCAGGGAAGCGATCCATTCTCCGCTGTTCCTTGCTTTGCAGAGCGGAGACATATTAAAAGATGATCATGAGGGTGGATGCGTATTGTATGAGAAACGAGAACTTGTGGAGAAGCTGATGAGAGAGAGGATCCTGGCATAGATTTTTGGGTAATGGCTGGACATTTTTTCTTAATGGTATTATCTTTTTGATTAGGCAAGGCTAACCAAAATTGATCTAAAGCATAAAGCCTTGGCCTTAAATACTTTAAGAAGGAGTGGTTCAATTATGGGAATTTTCAAAAATTATGTCAGTCAGACCAGAAAACCTGAGGGATTTCTCGGAAAAATGATGGTAAACGGGATGAACGGCGGACATGCAAAGCTTGCAGACTGGGGTTTATCATATCTTAAGGATATCGCCCCTATACAGATCGCTGAGCTTGGCTGCGGTGGGGGAAGAAATGCAGGAGAACTGTTAAGAAGGTATCCGGATGCAAAGGTAACGGCAATTGATTATTCACCGGTTTCTGTAGAAAAGGCATCGGAGTATAACAGAGCCCTGATAGAAGCCGGAAGATGCAGGGTGCAGCAGGGAGATGTGTCATCTCTTACACTTCCGGAGAATTCTTATGATCTTGCAACTGCATTTGAAACGATATATTTTTGGCCGGGCCTGGATAAATGTTTTGCACAGGTGGAAAAGATACTAAAACCCGGGGGGACTTTTATGATCGTAAATGAATCAGACGGTATGGATAATGCCGGTCTGAGATTTGAAAAAATAATCGACGGAATGAAGTGTCATACAATAGAGGATATAGAGTCGGCCCTTAAGTTTGCGGGCTTTAGCAGCGTAAAAGCCCATCATCACAGATCAAAGCCGTGGATCACCGTAGTTGCAAAGAAATGAACAGGATCAATAGTTTGATTGATAAAAATACAATTTTGTAATACTATTTGCCTGTGGATTAATAAGCTATAGAAGGAGATAATGATTTTATGGGCAAACTGGCAGTTATATTTCCGGGAGTAGGATACACAAAGGACAGACCGCTTTTATATTATGCGGGAAAGCTTGCATCCGCCTATGGATATGAGCTTAAATTCATGGATTTTTCGGGGATAGAATGGAGCAAGGAGAAGCTAAAGGATAGAGCCTTTCTGCTCAAAACCCTGGATCATTGTCTTAATATAACGGAGAAGGTGCTTGGAGATATCGTACCTCTTTCAGAAGGTGAGACGGTCTTTATTTCCAAGAGTATCGGAACTGTCGTTGCTACAGCCTATGCTAAAAAGAAATCATTAAACGTAAAACAGATATGTTTTTCTCCGCTTGAGATGATAGGCAGTTTTGTTGATGAGGAGGGAGCGGTTTTATTCTGTGCAGATGAAGATCCCTTTGCTGACTTTGCATCTTTAGAGCGTATCGCAAAGGATAAGAAGCTTGAAATGTACAGGATAGCCGGGGGAAATCATTCACTTGAAACGGGAGATGTATTTAAAGATATTGATAATATGAGATTTATGATGGGGCACGTCAATGATGTGATAAAGGATACCGATATTTACCGCCTCCCTGTCCGGAAGATGGACGGGTCCTTAACGGATCTTTCAGGATATAAGGGAAAGGTTCTCCTCATAATAAACACCGCTACCGGATGCGGATTCACGCCTCAGTATGAGAGGATCGAAAAGCTTTACAGGACATATAAGGATAAAGGTTTTGAAGTTCTTGATTTTCCCTGCAATCAATTCGATAAACAGGCACCCGGGACAGATTCGGAAATACACAGCTTTTGTACCGCACGCTATGATATTTCCTTTGATCAGTTTGCTAAGATCGATGTCAACGGCCCCAATGAAGCAGAGCTTTACACTTATCTAAAGAGCAAGCAGGGTTTTCACGGATTCGGAGATAGCGTGGATGCGGAATTTATGAGAAAGAAGCTTTTAAAGACAGTACCCGGATATGAGAATACTCCTGATATCAAGTGGAATTTCACCAAATTCCTGATAAACAGACAAGGCAAAGTGATAGCACGTTTTGAAGTGTCGGAAGGTATGGATATTGTTGAGCAGGCTGTCATTAAGGAGACAGAGGAGAACTGAAAAAATAATTATGCTACAAGCCGGTTTCTTCCTGTTCTTTTTGCTTCATACAGGTTGTCATCGGCTTTTTTGATTATCTCCTGTATACTGTGCCCCTCCTCATAACCCGCCGCACCGATGGAAATGGTGCAATGGATATTTACGTTGTTTTCCAAAATAAATATATGTGAAGAAACCCTGTTTCTAAGGTCTTCAAGAATTGCCTGAAACTCAGGGTATGTTATATCACGGTCAGATACGATAAGGAATTCTTCACCTCCCCATCTTCCGGGGCTCACGTTTACGGGAAGGATTTCTGACATGATATCAGCGATATCCTTAAGTACAATGTCACCATTGTGATGTCCGTAGGTATCATTTACCGCCTTAAAATGGTCGATATCGATCATGGCAACAGAGTATCCCGAAACGGAGTCTGAGTTTTTTTCCTCTTCCCTAAGAAGATCATTCATATAATATCTGTTCCCAAGTCCCGTTAACTGGTCAAAATCCGCCTGTTGATGAAGCTCTGTATACTTATATTCCATTTGTCTTGTATAAATACCCGTAAAAGCTACGATCCCCGAAAAGGTTATAAAAGCGTTCATAAGAACGAAAGCCGTTGTGACCTTATCAGATGGAGGATCCTGTATCGGTATATTGACATATTCGGTAATGAGATAGAGGGCGGTAAAGGTTAAAAAGCCCGTGATCACTATGATAGCGGCATAGACATTCCTTTCATGCTCCGATCTTTCAGGTGTAATATAGTCCTTGATATATGTGCATACAAGTGAGATGATCCAAAGCTGAAATCCACATTTCCACCCGAATATAAGTACACAGAAGATGTCATGTAACAGGATCTCTGCCAGGATCATATATGAATATATAACGATGAATCTGCGGCTCTTTTTTAATAATCCAAAACCAAGGACATAAAACAGAATACTGAAGATATTGACAACTGTCATGTGCTTTGGACTAAGGAACAGATAGGGAATGATCAACAGAACATGTATCCCTAAAAGAATGGTATTATTTTTCATGTATTGACGTTGATCGAATTCTAATGATTTTTGATCAAAGGATTTTTCAAAGGGATAGGGATCCCTTGTTTTCTCAGCAGTCATTGGAAGTACTCTCCGTTGTGTTGTTATTGAAATTTATACTATCTTATTATACATACAGATGTGTTTTTGACAATGGATTATTGTTGATAGTACTGATTATTAAGGAGATAATAACTGTATCATACGGAAAGAGTTGATCATGAATTATAAAAAACAGATATAAAAGTAAAAATATATGTTGACATATTATATTTGATAAAATATAATATGGTAAAAGATAAACAGTTGATATAGTACAGAGTTTTCAGTATTAAGGAGGATATGATATGATCTATGATTATGAAGTAACTACAGGTGCAGGTGAGAAGAAGAGTCTTTCCGATTATAAGGGAAAGGTAATCCTTATAGTCAATACAGCTACAGGCTGTGGATTTACACCGCAGTATGAGCCTATTGAGCAGTTATATAAGGACTACCATGATAAGGGTCTTGAGATCCTTGACATACCCTGCAATCAGTTTGGAGGACAGGCACCGGGAAGCGATGAGGAGATCCGTGAATTCTGCACATTGCATTACAATACAACTTTCCCCCAGATGAAAAAGTCGGATGTTAACGGAGAAAATGAGCTTCCTCTGTATACTTTTCTAAAGGAACAGAAGGGCTTTGAAGGCTTTGATGAGCATGAGCTTAAAGGTCTTCTTGAAAAGATGTTCTCAGAGGCAGATCCTGAGTGGGATAAGAAGCCTGATATCAAATGGAATTTCACAAAGTTTGTTATCGACAGAAACGGAAATGTCGTTGCCAGATTTGAACCCACCGCAGATATGAAGAAGGTGGAGGATTGTATAAACGCACTTCTGTAAGAGGAGTTAAAAAATGAATGATATTGAAGCGATAAGGGAAAGACATTCTGTCAGAAGCTATAAACCTGATAAGATAGAAGAAGAAAAGGTTACCCTGTTAAGAGAAAAGATCGATGAGCTGAATAAAGCAGGTGATCTTCACTTACAGTTCATTTCTGATGCGGGGGGTACCTATAATAAACTGCTCAATAAAATGATGGGACTTGGGTCTGCACCAAGTGTGATAGCATGTGTCGGGAAGGACTCAGGGGATCTTGATCAGAGAGTAGGATATTATGGAGAACAGCTGGTACTCTATGCACAGAAATTAGGGCTTAATACCTGCTGGGCAGGAACCTTCAACAGGGAAAAGATCGGTGCCCGGATAGACAGTGGGGAAAGGCTTGTGATCTCTATTGCGATCGGATATGGAAGGGAAACGGGAAGGCCGCACAGATCAAAGGATGCTTCTCAGGTAAGTGAGGTATCGGGAGAGAGACCTGAATGGTTTGATAAGGGAGTTGAGATGGCACTTCTTGCCCCTACAGCAGTCAATCAGCAGAAGTTTCTGATAAAGCTTGCTCCTGATGAGTCGGTTGAATTTATAGATAAGGGCGGTATTTTAAGTCAGGTTGATCTTGGGATCGTTAAATATCATTTCGAGACAGGATCAGGCAGAAAACAGATTTGATGAAAAACAGTAATAAAATAAAGGGAATATTAAAGGTCATATTTGTTATTCTCTCGGTATTTGTATTATTGATCCTGATCTTAGTCCTGTCCTGGAACTATATTACCAGGTGGAGACTGACCGATGTGGGAAGAGAGGAATCACCGGAGGGAAAATTCAGCATTCTTTTTCAGGAGAAGGGAGAGCCGGATTTTCCCTTTGGGTATTCTCATGCAAAAATCACGGTTTATAAGGAAGATAAGCCGATCAACACCTTTTTTAAAGACATAGCCGATGACGGAGCTTCCTTCAGGGAGGATAATTATTCCGTTGAATGGCTGCCTGTTGGAGTTGTTATCACCTTTCACGGAAGTGAGCAGGCAGATGAAGAGGTTGAGATATTCTATGAGGATGGTAAGACCTTTGAGGGATATACAGCAGATGAGATAAAAGAAATACTTAAGTCCAGATATCCCATAACAGAAGTCGAAAGCATAAAAGAGACCAAAAAGGGGTTTGATATCAGGGCCGATGGAATTTCCTTTTATGCAAAGAATGACATGGCTCTGCATGATTCTTTTTTACAGGAATATTATAAGCGGTTAACTGAAGAGATCTTCCCTGACAGGACAGGAAGAGGAGTGAGCTTTACTGAGGAAGAGGGAGAAACAGAGGCAGATATCCGCTATATTCCCGTGATCGCCCTGAATGGTTCCTATGAGCATGATATTGACGTTTACTGTGATGATATATGTGAATGGATAGGATATTGTCTTGAAAAACTGCCCTATGAAAGATATAAAGAGGTTTATACATGTTTTATCCCTGAGATATACGGATATGATAAGGAGAAATATTACTTTTCCGAAATATCGATAAGGAAATTTGCGGAAAATGAAGCCGGTTTCTACAATGAACTGTATACATATCTGTATAATATCTTATATAACCGGGAGGAAACCATGGCGGAGACTACAGAGGAATACCCCGGATCCGTAATAACAGAAGAACCGCTTTGGGAGATTGATGATGAAACCATAGGATTATGGGCATCCTATGAACCTGATGAAGTCTATGATTTTTCTGACGGATCGGAGTATGCACTTATCCCTGTGGACAGGGCACTCGGGAGCAGTTATTATGTTCTTATGTCTTTTAAGGAAAAAGGCAATAAGGATACTGCGGAGCTTGTAAATATGGACCCCTATAACGGTTCGGGCGGAGAAGCGGGGTTCCTTACCTTTATAGATGATTCAGACATCGGTTTTTCCTGCCTTTCCTACAGTGGGGGAAGCCTTGGACTTCTTTACAGAACGGGTGACAGGGGCAAGAGCTTTGAACATATAAATCTTCCGTCTCCTATGATAGCCCTTCCCAATGGTAAATACTATAATCCCTTTGTGATGCCAAATGAGGCCTGGGCGGAAGGTGAGAGGATATATTTAAAGGTCGGACAGGGCGCCGAGGGGGATTATCATAATGAGGAGCTTGGAGGAAAAACATGCGGGATCTACGCCTCTGACGATAAAGGGAAGACTTTTTATTTTGTGAGGGAGGAGTTAGAAGAGTCCGACGACCTGTAAAAGTGATCATAAGTTAACTGTGGGTGATTTGTTAAAAGTGCAGAATGGAGAAAAAATATGGAATTTACGATGATTGAAACAGGATGGGTATCGATCCTTCCGCCTCTTATTGCGATAGTACTGGCTCTTATAACCAAGGAGGTGTATTCATCACTCTTTATAGGTGTGTTTTCAGGTATGCTCATATACAGCTTTTACAGTAACGGATCTGTAATCTCAGCCCTGGCACTTACCTTTGACATGATGAGCTCAAAGATCTCAGATAATTCATATATGATAATATTTCTGGCCCTTTTATGGGCTGTCGTAATGCTGGTTTCCAGATCCGGAGGCAGTGCCGCCTATGGCCGTTGGGCAGGAGAAAGGATAAAGACGAAAAGATCTGCTATTTTTTCGACCTCTCTCCTTGGAGTACTGATATTTATTGATGACGGATTTAACTGTCTGACGGTAGGAACAGTCATGAGGCCCATTACCGACAGATTAAAGATATCAAGGGAAAAACTTGCTTACATCATAGATGCGACCGCTGCACCCGTATGTATAATAGCACCGGTTTCGAGCTGGGCGGTGGCTGTGGCAAGTGAGGTCAGTGAAACAAACGGATTTAACATCTTTTTATCGACTATTCCATATAACTTCTATGCTTTGATGACGATACTCATGGTATTTATCATTTCATTTACCGGTAAGGATTTCGGACCAATGAAAAAGGCAGAATATGAGGTGACGGAAGCAAAGCATTCCGAAGAAACAGAGACAGAAAAAGCAAACGGAAAGGTCATAGATCTGGTATTGCCTATCGTTGTTCTCATTATCTGTGCAATTCTCGGGATGGCATATGTTGGGGGATTTTTTGAAGGAGTAAGCTTTTCCGAGGCCATTGGATATAATCCCACAGCCGGACTCTCGCTTGGTGCATTTGCTGGGCTCTTAACCGCAATGGTCATGTATATTCCGAGAAAGGTGATGAAGCCTAAGGAGTTTATAGAATGTATAGTGAGCGGGATTGGAAATATCGTTCCTCCCATGCTTATCCTGATCCTCTCCTGGACCTTGGGAGGTGTATGCCGTCAGCTTATAGGTACGGGAATCTTTATATCAGGCTTTGTGGCAAAAACAAATCTGTCGCTTAATCTGCTGCCGGTACTTATCTTTATAATAGCGGCACTTATGAGCTTTTCCATGGGTACTTCATGGGGAACCTTCGGGATGCTGATCCCTATTATAACCATGATATGTGAAAGTGACGGGGCGGGAGCCCTGCTTATTCCTGCGCTTGGTGCAACTCTTGCGGGCTCTGTTTACGGGGATCACTGTTCCCCTATATCAGATACAACGATCCTTGCCTCAACAGGTGCAGACTGTAAACATATAAGACATGTGGAGACACAGCTCCCCTATGCAACCTTAGTTGCAATAGTCTGTGCTCTTGGTTACCTGATCGCAGGATTTACGCATTCTCCATGGATCGCACTCATATCAGAGGCAGTTATACTCACGGCGGTTATCATGATACTGGGAAATCTTAGTGAAAAGCATATACAAAAGGATGTGGTCCGGGATCAAAAATAGTATAATAGATTGACGGTAAAAGACATATATTGTAGAGTTACTATGTGGTGTTTCGGAGGAAGTAATATGAATGATAACAGCGGCAATATATTTCTGATACTGTTCCATATCAGTGTTGTAGTTAAGGGAGTTGAAAATAAACTTGAGTCTCTTGGCTATAATGTAGAAGTGATCTCTGATAATTATGAAAAGATCAATAACAGAGTAAATAAGGAAGGTGTATTTATATTTTATCTGCCTCCGGATATAACGGACGATCAGCTAAAAAAAGATCAGCTTTTCAAAATGATCGGTCTTATAAGTTCAGTGAGACGGCGTGCTGTAATAATAGCCGAAAAAGAAGATCGTGATATTCTGGAAAATGAAATTCCTCAGATAAGTGATCATATCTGGTTTGAACGTCCTGTAGATATGGATGCCTTTGTTGAAACGGTAAGAAAAGAAATGATATCACCGGGTGAAAAGGATCAAAAGAAAAGGATCCTTATCGTTGATGATGATCCTTCTTATGCTGGCATGGTAAGGGAATGGATAAAGGGCTGTTATCATGTGGATATCGTTACGGCCGGAATGCAGGCGATCACCTTCTTACTCAGGAAGCCGGTGGATATAATACTTCTTGATTATGAGATGCCTGTTGTTGACGGGCCCCAGGTTTTACAGATGCTCAGGCAGGAGGAGGCAACCAGTAATATTCCTATCGTGTTTTTGACAGGCAATGGGACCAAGGAGGCGGTAGCCCGTGTAATGGCACTAAAGCCAAGAGGATATATCCTTAAATCCACCACAAAGGAAAATCTTTTGAACTATCTCAGGGATAAATTTAATTGATCGGGAGCTTTTATAAAAATATTGATGATAAAAAAGGGCTTCGCTCAGATGATCTGATCATTTACAGCGACAGCCTTTTTTTTATGAAAAAGAATACAGCTTCAGTTTTTTCTCTGTCAGAGTATCTCCTTCGTAGGATAATTTTAAAGAAAACAGCGGGCTGTCCTTCATAAGCAGCTCAAGAAAGATCCTGTCTCCTTCCCAGAGATTCAGATCCCATATGTCCTCTTTTCTTATCCAGCGAAGCTCACCCTCGCTGCATTCCCTGATGATACCTTCAAAATCGTCGGAAGTATAGACAAAGATCACTTCATCCTCCCATCCTTTGGATGAGAATGTAAGGATCCCCCTGAGTTTAAAGTCGTTTAATATAAGACCGGTCTCCTCCTTTACTTCACGGCAAAGGCATTCTTCGGGGCTTTCCCCATTCTCTGTCTTTCCGCCGACACCGATCCATTTTCCCTCGTTTACATCCTGCTTTTTTTTGTTACGCAGTAACATCAGATACCGGCCATCTTTTTCCAGATAGCAAAGAGTTGAGATCTTCATGGCTTAATTATACTACTTTGACCTGATCTGTAAATTTTATTTTGTATAAGACTTTGGAGGAAGGCTTAATTATATTTTCACTGTCATCATTGCTGACAGGATGGATTTACTCTGTATTTTTTTGTATAATGATTGAAATGACTATAAATGTATCAGCTTTTAAGATCAGCTGGGTTTTGGAGACCTTTTTACGGGTCGGATGGTGGAAAGATGATATTAAAAAAGCTAAATGCCGTTTTGGGACTGTTATCTATCCTGTTTCTGCTTATGCATGCGGGATATTCGATTTTTTCCTATTTTACCTTTTACTATAATCCTTTTTTGCAGAAGTTGTTTTCGATCCCTGTTATGATCGCGGTCTGTCTTCATGCAGTATTGGGAATGCTTATAGTATTTACAAGACCTGACGGAACGGAAATGACACTATATAAAAAGCTTAATATGAGGATCGTTCTGCAAAGGGTGTCGGCTGCGCTTATATTTCCTCTTCTTATCATTCATATAAATACTTTTTCGTGGATGAATGCCTTAAAGGCAAGCGGTCTTAAGCTTGTAATGATCATCCTGATCCTTGCTGAAATCCTGTTTTTTGCGGTAGTCATCACTCATGTGTCCGTTTCGTTTACAAATGCTTTTATCACTTTGGGGCTTCTCTCCTTGCGTGAAACACAGAAGAAAATTGACAGGGTAGTCTATGTGATCGGGGCGGTCCTGTTTGTAACTGCTGTATTTGTGATAGTAAAAGGCCAGATCACTATGTTCTTTATGGGATAAGGAGTTTGTATGGAAAGTGCATTGGTTATCGGAAGCGGTATAGCGGGTATGTCATCAGCTGTGGAGCTTGCAGGAAAGGGTGTGAAGGTACAGCTTTTTTCTCCTTTTCCGTCAGAAAGATCCCAGTCTGTAATGGCTGCAGGCGGTATAAATGCAGTGCTCAAGGGGCATGAGGAGGGTGATTCCATAGCCTCTCATATAGAGGATACTCTTAAGGGAGGAAGATATATTGCCGGAGAAAGAGCGGTAAGAGGGCTCTGTGAGGGTGCAGAGGATATTATAGATCATCTCGAAAAGATAGGTACCGTTTTTTCGGTTAATGAAAGCGGAAGACCCGACAGGAGAGCCTTTGGGGGACAATCCCACAAGAGGACCTGCTATTGCGGAGCCTCAACCGGAAAACAGATCGTATCAGCCCTTATAATGGAGGTCAGACGCTTTGAAGCAAAGGGTATAATTGAACGAAAGCTGTGGAGATTCTTTCATTCAGCCCTTATTAAGGACGGAGTCTGTTACGGGGCACTCCTTTTTAATGAGATAACAGGGAAGCTTGAGGCATATTGTGCAGATGCCGTGATAATCGCTACGGGGGGACAAAATAAACTTTTCGGAAAGACTACAGGCTCCACCCAGTGTGACGGTTATGCGGCAGCCCGCCTTTTTATGCAGGGTGCTAAGCTTAAGAATCTTGAATTTATCCAGTATCATCCCACAGCAATGGAGACATATCAGAAAAAGATGCTCATATCCGAGGCGGTAAGAGGTGAGGGAGGCAGGCTTTTTTACTGCGAAGGAGAAAACAGGGTCTATTTCATGGAGGAAAAGTACGGGTCAGGGGGAAACCTTATGACAAGAGATGTTATAAGCCGTGAGATAGATGCTGTAAAAAAAGATGTATTTCTCGATATTTCATTTTTGGGAAGGAAAGAGATAGAAAGGCGCATTCCCGAAGTAAAGGATACCTGTCTTAAATACAGGGGAATAGATATCTGTAACGAACCGATACCCATATCACCTGCAGTTCACTTTTTCATGGGAGGTCTTGCGGTTCATTTAAATCATGAAACAAATATAAGGAATCTTTTTGCGATCGGAGAGTGTGCATCAATGTATCACGGAGCCAACAGATTGGGAGGAAATTCACTTTTGGCGGCGATTTACGGGGGAAGGGTTGCTGCAGGGGAGATTTCAGGCAGGAGAGTGGAAAGAGAGAGCATTAACTATGCTGATATCTTAGAGCATGAAAATGAAAGGCTTGATATGTTACGTCAGTCAAAGAGCAGCTTTCCTGTCAATTATATCCGTGACATGGTGGCGGATACCATGAATAGGGATCTTGGGATAGTACGTAACAGGGAGGCGCTTGAAAGGGGAATATCGGATATCGATTATTATCTGTCCGTGGCAGACCGTATAAGCTATGACAGCAGTGTACTTATGTATGCAAATTATTCCCTTAAAGGTATCCTTACTCTTGCAAAAGCAACCCTTATATCTGCAGAGTTCAGGAAGGAAAGCAGGGGATCCCATTTCAGGAGCGACTATCCAAAGGAAAGCAAGGATTATGAAGCATCATCCATAATTTCCTACAATGACGGGAAATTTGATGTATGTCTGGATAAGGAGTCTGTCTATGAGAGTTAGGATATTGAGGCAGCAGACCTCTCTGTCAGAAAGCTACTGGGAAAACTTCAGGGTTGATGTTCCAAAGGATATGACTGTCGCAGGTCTTTTGGATCATATCAATTTTAATGATGATATCATCGACGAAAACGGTAACAAAACCACCCGTATAGGATGGGAGTGTTCATGCCTGCAGGGTATCTGCGGTGCCTGTGCTATGGTTATAAATGACATCCCCGCACTTGCCTGTGAAACCTTTATAAAGGATCTGAAGAAAGATGAGATAACGATCAGGCCTCTGAGAAAGTTTCCGGTCATCCATGACCTTATAGTAGACCGTTCCGTCATTCATGAGAATCTGAAAAAAATAAATCTGTATATAGGGGAATATCATCCCGTTAAGGCTAAAAATTTAAAGAAAGCAGAGAAGGAGCACAGACAGCAGTATGATGTTGCAAAATGTTTAAAATGCGGGATCTGTTTAGAGGTATGTCCCAACTATGTAAATGGGAACAGCTTTTTTGGTGCTCTTTTTGCAAATGAATGTTACCTTGTCTCTTCAAGGAATGAAACAGAAAAAAAGGAAATATTAAAAAACTATGAAAAGCATTTCGGGAATACCTGCTCCAAATCCTTTTCCTGTATGGATCTGTGTCCCATGAAGATACAGACTATCGCATCAGTCGCGGGACTAAATAAGAACTCTTTTCATAATTAACGTCCCTGTTCCCTTTCAGCTCCTTTTTAAATCATAAGCTTTGCATAATAAAAATCGCTCAATCTTTTTTATAAAGTATTGTTAGTTATGGAAATATGGTTTTATTTATGTTAAAATTTTATATGTTTTGGGCATCATGTTGGGACAGGATATTTTATGGTGGTATTAGGAGGATGAGGAAAGGTGAAAACAAAAAAATATCTGATCAGGTTTTTTGCTGTGGCAATGATCGTTGCCGCAGGTCTTTTGGTTGCTCCCGTTGAGAGCAGGGCAGACAGCATTGCAGCTGCATATGCACCTATCTTTGATGCAAATTACTATGCATCAAGATATCCGGAATTGCAGGCTCTTTATGGGAATGATGAAACCGCTCTTTTGTATCATTTTCTGAATATCGGTATGGCAGAGGGACGCGTTGCAAGTGCGGAATTTGATGTAAATGCATACAGGGCTCGTTATGCGGATCTTCAGGGTCTCTTCGGAGACAATCTTATCATGTACTATCTTCATTATAACAATTACGGAAAGGCAGAGGGACGTATCGGAACTCCCGGAGATATCGGAGTTGTACAGCCGGCTCCGGTTATAGATCTTTCCGCTATTTTTGCTAATACCGGCTATGAGAAGGCCACGGCAGTTCTTAATATGATCGGATATGATATGAAGGCAGCCTTTAACTGGAGTGCGGGTATGACCTATTATGGTCATGGAAAGCCTGATATGCCTGAAGTTGCCGATCCGGGTACTCACTGGTTTGCAAATTTCGGTTTCGATAACCATAAGGGAAACTGTTTTGTAATGGCAGCAACCTTTTGTGAGATGGCAAGAGTCATGGGGTATGCTCCCCGTCAGATGTGCGGATATGTTCCCGCAAGAAGGGGTGGTATGACCATCCACTCATGGGTTGAGATCGATGTTGACGGACAGACCTATGTCTGTGATCCTGATTTTACCTACGGGACACATAAAAACGGATTCATGATCAAATACGGTCAGCCGGGTACCTGGAGATATACTAATTATTTTGTTATGCATGACTGATATTGGCTATTTACCAACTTATGGTTGAAATTTATAAAATACAGATAGAAAACTGAGCCTTTATGGTGTGATAGTGGGGGAAAAATGATCAGAGCTGAATTTAAAAGGATTGTTGTGATTATGGGTATGTCACTTTTGATGAGTGGCTGTGCGCAGGGCTCTTTAGCCGTAGATAATACCTCTCAGACAAAAACCCTGGCGGAATCTGAGGAGACAGAAAAGACTGCAGAAGATGACAGCGTCGGGGATACGGACGGAGAAGAAAAAGAAGAAGAAAAAGATTCAGGTACTGTTGAAGAGAAAAAGGATGAAGAGGATCCGGATAGTGGGGAAGCTTCTGAAAAGGCCGAAACAGAGAGTGAAGATAAGGAAGCATCCGATACAGAGAAGGTTGCTGAAGCAGAATCTGAAGATGTAGAGAATACTGAAGATAAGGAAGAAGTACCAGAGGATATCTGTGTCAATGGCATAGAAGATAAGGATCTTTCCCTTCTTGGAGAGGATAAGGAAAATGAAACTTATCATCTGACACTTTTAAATGATACAGGTGAAGGTGTAGTTTTATTTACCGTTTCTCCGTCCAAAGAGGATGATCGATCCGATAATTATCTTAAGGAAGAGGACAGCTTTGCATCCGGTGAAAAGAGAACTCTCTGTCTGAACGATGCCAAAGAAGGGACTCTCTATGATATAGAGGTTACAACGGAATCCAAGGCAGAGTATAAGGTAGAAGGACTTCCGTTTTTGGAAATGGCGGAAGCCTCATTGAAGGTTGATGATAACGGACTCTTTCTTATCTACAGTAAGGAGAAGGACGGAATAAAGATAAGCAGTATAGACGGTAAAGAGATAGTTGAAGAGGTTCAGAACACAGAAGCCAAAAAGACCTCTGCTTCAAAGAAACAGAGTAAGAATTCTTCCAAAAAGAAGAAAACCTCCACGACTGATGCAAATAATAATGTCGCACCCGTTATCACACCGGCTCCCGCGGTACCTGACCAGGTGATAGCAGTTCCGGATATTACAAATGATGTGTTATCAGTTGTACCGCCGGTTTCCGACAACAATAATGTCGATCAGGGATGTATAGGAGATGAAGGACTTGTCTATTGACCGGAAGGAAGCTTTGGGAAGGGGCAGGATCTTAGCCTTTTCCTCTATTCGAGTTGTGGCATGTATTGCCATTGTGATCCTGCATACGTTTAATGTTGCAGAGATTCTTTACAGGGATCAGATCTTAAATACTGACCGTATGATCACCATGGCAGTGGTGTATTGCCTTATGTGGGCAGTTCCCTGTTTTCTCATGGTTTCGGGAGCATTATTACTTGATCCCTCCAGGGAGATCCCCTTAAAAAAAATCTACTGTGTATATCTTCCAAGGGTTTTGGGAGCACTGATCGTCTTTGTATTTGTGTTCAGGCTTTTTGATATGGTCATGACAGGCGAAGCAATGACGGCAGATGTCTTTGTAAGCGCATTGTTAAAGCTTGTTACCGGAGGAAGCTGGTCGCATCTTTGGTATATCTATCTTCTCATAGGTTTCTATCTTCTGCTTCCTGTATACAGGGTACTGACAGATGCCGGAAATCCCCGGTTGCTAAGATATTTTCTGCTTATCTGTTTTATCTTTTTATCTTTATTACCGCAGCTGGAACTTACGGGTATCTCATCTGCCTTTCAGATACAGATAGCGGGAATATATCCACTCTATTTTCTTGCGGGATATTGTATAAGCAAGGGGATCGTTAAGCTTGATATTAAGGTTTATGCTCTTTTACTTGTCTTAGCTACAGCAGGTATTATATTTTTGACTTTTTTAAGATTTTCCATGTCCTTTGAAATACTTGATATTTTGCTGGGGAGCTATGCATCTCCCTTTGTTGTATTACAGGCTGTGGGAGTTTTCGGCCTCTTTTTTGAAAAAGACAGAAAAGCAGGTATCGATAAGGAAAACAATGACCGGACGGGGAAAATGACGAAGATTATTGATTTCTTTGACGGGAACAGTTTTGGTGTCTATCTTATCCATATGATATGGATCCGTCTGGTGTTAAGACATATGATGATAGATCCGTATGATATGGGATGGTGGTTTTTCCCGGTATTTATCATAGGTAACTTTGTATTATCGTCTCTTTTGGTCTGGGTTCTTCGTAAGATCCCGGGACTTCGTAAGATTCTGTAGAAACTGTAAAAATGGCTGTTTTTATTCCTGAGCGATACGATTATTCAGAGCGTGAAAGTGATAATAAAGAGCGCCAATATCGGTCGTATAATAAAAATTACAGAAAAAAGAAAAAAAACCGCAGATTGGGAAAACTGATCCCTCTGGTGATATTTTTACTTCTGGACATAACCCTTTTTTTGACACTGATAGTACTGATGGTATCTAATTCCCATACTGGTACCGGATTTGACAGTAAGGCAAAGGTAACTATCATCGGACAGAACGACGGAAGTATGATACTGAGATGGCCGGGGGTTGAGGGCGCTAAGGGCTATGAGGTTTTGATAGACAGAGAGAGTGTCGGTAACAGTGATAAACCGGTATTCACAGAGCATTGTACGGAAACAGAATGTAATCTGCCAAATTCACTTTCAAGAAACGAACCATTAAGGATCACTGTAAGAAGCTACAGGGATATCTCTCTGTTTGGTCATGATATCCGCAGGGATACGGGATCCTTGATCGAAACGGTTGTAGTTTTAAAGGATCCTGCAGTCACAGATCTTGTAAGTGAAGTGGATATGAACAATAAGATCGTGAACTTTAGCTGGAAAGGGTATAAAGAGGATGAGTATTTTCTTTATGAGTTAGATGAGAAAGGGGAGAAAAGGCTGGTCAAAAGATCAGAACCCCTTGCAGATAAAAGTAACAAAGATGATAACAGTTATTCTCTTTTATCGGACTACGGGACAGTTTCCATGTCACTTTCCTATAATGACGGCGGAGACATTTCTGTTCCCGATCCCGGAAACGAGATCCGTCTTTTAATGCTTCCCGTAAGAAGCACTGAGCAAATGGCATATTACGGTTCTGCCACATCGATAATCGTTCTGAACAGGGATTACCTTCTAAGCAGTGAGCTTAAAGCGGAATATGAGGAGACAGGAACCAATTCTTACCGCATCACCTGGAATGAGACGAAGGGTGACGGTTATGATATCCATGTCAGGGAGAAGTCTTCGGAGGAATGGGTGCTGCTTAGATCCTTTTCGGCAAAGGATGAACGTGTCTATGAAACAGGAGTGCTCGATCCGGGGGTTGAATACAAGTTCCGTGTGTCTGCTTTCAAAAACAACGACATTTCAGGACAGGAGCTGTCAGTTTTCCCCAGTGAGATTGATATAAAAACCAAAAGCAATTCTCTGTATTCGACTATCTGGCCCACCAAAGCACTTGAGGTCTATACAGATACACAAAGGGAAGAGGTTATCGGAAAGGTAAAGGCCGGCAGAGCCCTCTGTGTTCTTGAGGAACGCGACGATATGTTTAAGATCCGGATAAAAGATGGTGAGGGCTTTATTGACAGTAACTATTGTATGATAAATCTTCCGGAATATATGGGAGATCTTTGTAAATATGATATAACCAATGCATACTCCTCTCTGTATCTGGTTCATGAATATACTATCCCCAACGTCTCGGGGACTGTTATTCCTGGTTATGAAAACGTTCTGCTTGGAGACGGAACCTTTATTGTGCCGCTTCTCTATCCTGTGGCCAAAAAACTTGTACCCGCGGCAAATAAGGCTATAGATCAGGGATATCGCATCCTTATCTATGACTCCTTCAGGCCTTATGTTGCAACCCGCTATATTTATGATACAACAAATCTTATTCTTGACACGGCCCTTCCCGACGAACAATTCAAACAGATAAGTCTTAAGGAATATCTCGATCGGGGAGGAAATCCGCAGGAACCTGTAGAGGTAAACACGGAACCTGCTTTGGAACCCGAAAAAACCTATAGATATATGATGACAAATAATGTATGGAAGTTAAGCAGCTTTCTGGCACAATCAGGTTCAAATCATAACCTGGGTATTGCCATGGATATGACACTTACCGATATCGATACGGGAGAGGAGCTTTTAATGCAAAGCAGGATGCACGATCTCAGCTTCTATTCGGTGAAGAGCTCCAATAATGAAGCTGCGGATAAGCTTAAGGATATAATGGTGCCCTCCGGATTCAATATGATATCAAGTGAATGGTGGCATTTTCAGGACGATGATACCAAAACTGAAGTCAGACCGCCAAGGGTTGAAGAAGGGGTTTCCATAGAAGGCTTTAAAAGGAATGATAAGGGATGGAGATACAGACAGAAAAACGGGGAATATATAACATCTTCCGAAATGACAGTCGATGGAGTAAAATATATATTCGACGAAGAAGGATACACTGACTATTAAAGATCACTTCATACGGAGATTGAAGGTGAGGACAGATGATAAACGAAAAGGTTAAGGAATGGCTTGATCAAAGAGGTTTTGGAGACAGGATAAATGTACATAAGGAGACGATCGATACCGTTGAGCATGCTGCGATAAGGCTTGGATGCTCACAGGCAGAGATAGCAAAGACGCTGTCCTTTATTGTAGATGAAAAGCCGGTCATAGTTGTCATGGCAGGAGACGGTCGAGTAAACAGCTCAAAGTTCAAGGCTCAGTTTCATACAAAACCGGCTATGATACAAAGGGACAAGGTTGAAGAACTTACCGGTTTTGAACCGGGAGGAGTCTGTCCTTTCGCTGTTTCTAAGGGCATCCCCATATGGCTTGATATTTCAATGAAGAGATTTGAATATGTCTATCCTGCCGGAGGAAATGAATTTACATCCGTAAAGCTTACGCCTGATGAACTTAAAGAGGCCTCAGAAGCCATCGGATGGTGTGATGTGTGTAAGGGCTGGGAGGAAAATGATATACGGATTTAAGATCTGTCTGAATTTCAAGAGCCGGCAGTTATGATAACTGCCGGCTCAGTTTATTATAGTTTTTCCGTATGATATTATTATCCGGTTTTTATCCTGCTATGCGGCAAGCTCCATAGTTGCAAGGAATTCGCATATCTTTACGGCATCCTTCGGATTATTAAATGAAAGCTCTAATTCTTTTATCATACCTGAAAAAAATGTTTCAGCCATCACTTTAAGATTTTCGCTGTTCCTGTCCTCAGATAGTGTTATGTGCATACCTTCATTACTGACTACTTCAATATTTCCTTCGCAGGTCATCAATGTTTCAAAAAATCTTTTTGTATCAGAAACGTTATATATTTTCATATGCTACTCCTTTCTTTAGTTGAATCCCGTATTATATTTGTTGTGGATATTTCCTTCTTTTATGATATTATTATGCGATTTTGTTAAGGATAATACCATATCTCTTTCCGCCATAAAATATAAAAATAATACATGATACAACTACCGTTTTTTGCGGTATTTTAACAAAACTATAAAAATATGGACATAAATATAAGGATATAGTAAAATCAGGTCATGATAACCGAACAGAAATTTGAGACAAATGAAAACAGGATGGAGTTATTCCCCAAGGATTCCTCTGTACTTCCATGTATATGCAAGTATGTGGATCTGAAGAAATATGTAGGAAACCGTGTGCCATGGCATTGGCATAAGTTTTCGGAGATCAACTTTATCATTCAAGGAACGGGTATTGTGCATGTGTCAGACCGTGAGTATGAGATAAAGCAGGGTGAGGCTCTGTTTATAAGCTCAAATACCCTTCATTCTTTTGATGTATCTGAGAAAGGGGAATATCCTCTGTATTATACGATATTTTTTGAGGATGAGTTTCTGACAGGCGGTGTCAACAGTATATTCAGTCAGAAGTATTTCCTTCCCGTTACCACCTGTCATGAGCTGCAATCCTATCCGATAAGGCCGGAGAATTCTGAAGGGATAAGGATGCTTAATTCACTCATAAATATAATAGACCTTTTTAAGGAGGAGCCTTTTGGATATGAATTTTCCATCCGTACTGCGCTTTCCGATTTCTGGCTTATGTTTTTTAGGATAACAGAGGATATCCGTAAGGAATCCGGACATTTTACCGCTGTTGAGGAAGGTCGTATCAAGCAGATGCTTAAGTATATAGAGGATAACTACAGAGAAAAGGTACTTCTTGATGATATAGCAGATGCCGCCGGTATAAGCAGCAGGGAATGCGGAAGAGTTTTCTCGGAAACCGTAAGGATGTCACCTATTGAATATCTGAATCGGTACAGGATACGTGTTGCTGCCGGAAGACTGGCGGAAAGTGATGATCCGATCAGTATCATTGCGGAGGAATGCGGTTTCCTCTCTGACAGCTATTTCAGTAA
>JAILEM010000204.1 GCA_024687745.1 Lachnospiraceae bacterium | reverse complement strand
AAGTCGGACAGGGAAAGCGTACTTAACCCGTATGCGTTCATATCACAGAACGGGCAGTATTATATAGTGGCTACACATTCAGGATTTGCTAATCCCGCCCATTACAGGATAGACAGGATCTATTCCGTAAAGCTTATAAATACCGGTGTGGGAAATAAAAAAAGTTATGCAAAAAGAGAAGAGATCCCCCTCAGACTCAGAAGATTTTTTAAGGGAAATAAATTTAATGCCGATGCTTATACATCCGCATATCCACTGATGGCATATCATGAGAAGAGGGGCATTCAGAAATGTGCCTTCGTCTGCCTTGAAAGTGCGCTGACGGTAGCGATAGACTATTTCGGAACAGCTGATCCGGTAAAGATATCCGAATATGATAAGGATGATAACTATGTCAGAGTCGAGGTATTTGCCGACTACAATAATGTAAAGATGTTCTGTACCCAGTATTATTCCATAGTGACACCTATAAGTCCTGAGGAACTAAAGGATGATGTCAGAACGCAGGTGGAGGGATTGCTTGAACGATTAGACAAATTTGTCTAAAAGAAGAATTCATAATGATTTATCATAAGATCACAGACAACAGTCTGCGGTCTTTTTTTTTCACACAGGAGAGTGAAAACCGGAAATTATACCAATCTGTAAGGAGGAAGCCATGAAAAGGATATTACAGCTTTTGAAACCTGATGTCCGCAAAGGATATATAAAGAGGGAAGAGAATGAGAGTGAGAGGAGTAAGCCGGAGAAGTTTAAGTATCTGCATGTTTCATCTGAGTATGGAGAGGATACGCTTGAGAATGATATAGCTGCCGGTGCACTGCAGTACAGAAACTGTCTGGACCATTTACGAAACGGAGAGGATGTTCATTTCAGTATCATTCAGTGTGATACAAAGGAAGAGGGATTAAATGCAATAACTTATATGGAGGCATACAGGGGTTTTGAATATAGTGATGAGGATTGTGACGATATTGAAAATGAGGAATACGGTGAGCTTGAATTTGACAATAACCTTCTGATCCTTAACATGAGGGAGATTAAAACCTATGAGAACCGCAATAATGATCTTCCCTTTGGCACGGATTATTCTATGAGAACGGATAAGGAGTATAAGACATACGATCCGTTCTGGACTGAGTATTCGGGAAAGGTGATCATTGTTGATCATTATCTTGAGGGAAACGAAGGAAATACGGTATTGCTTAATCATGACCAGCCGTATAACAGCTTTGGTATGGAAGAATTTGAAAAAAACAAGTGGCATAAATTTTTTGAAAGATTTTCCGATAACGGATGCCGGATCTATTATCTGTTAGTAAGGACAGAAGGTCTGTACGGTCTGTTTGAGGAACCCTCCGAGTCCGTTGGATCCAATGAAGAAGGCTCCGGTGTATGTATTGATCCTTTTCGTTCGATATCCACCGATTTTTCACTGTGTAAGCTGATCCTTAAATATACTGCGGATATGATAAAGCTGGAGGCTGATACAAAGGATAAGGAAAACTATTATATAACGCTGTTCAGACAGTATATTAAGGATTACGGGTTTATCACTCAAAAGAGATTTCCGTTAAGAAAGACGGTCAGAAATATCTGCTTTATGGACAGCGGACCGTCGGAATCGATGGATATGGTATTAAGGTATATAAAGCATAAATATAAGGATATTAAGGTTATCTCATCAAAGATATTCAATGAGACGGGAGTGCTTAATGATGTTATAAAAAGTGTTGATGAAAAAAAGGAAAAGGATGAGATAAAGATGGATGACCTTGTTGGGATGGAGGAGGTAAAGAAGCAGTTCGAGAACATAATAAAAACCATCAAATTCAATATCGAGAGAAGGGAAAAGGGACTTCCCACATTGGATTACAGGAACATATTTCTTTTGATAGGAGCACCCGGTACAGCCAAGACTACAATGGCAAATATCCTTGGGAGAAGGATGAAGGAGGAGCATTTGCTTAAGGGAACAAAGTTCGGTTCCTTTTCCGGGGCCCAGTTAAAAGGAGCCTTTGTAGGTCAGACAGCACCTCTTGTGCACAGTATATTTGAAAAACACGATATCATCCTGATAGATGAGGCATATTCACTGACGGCATCCTACAGGGGAAGTATGGATACATATTCACAGGAGGCTCTTGCGCAGCTTGCAATTGAACTTGAAAATCACGGGAAGGACAGACTGATATTCTTTGCGGGTTACGGCGGGACAGATATCTCAGATAAGAATAATAAAATGAAGGAGTTTCTTGACGCAAATCCGGGGATAAAAAGCAGGATAAACGGAACCATCGTCTTCCCTTCATATAACAAGGATCAGATGTATGAGATAGTAAAGTGCATTGCTTTAAGATATGGCTATACCTTTGAGGACAGGGCTCTTGATCCCCTTACAGGATACTTTGAGGAACGTGTTAAGGATGAGAACTTCGGTAACGGGCGTGAAGCAAGAAGCTTTGTCGATAACTGTCAGATGACTCTGGCGGAAAGAGTGATGAAGCTTCCGGAAAACAGACGTACCAAAAAAATAATGCAGCTGATCACTAAGGAGGATGTTGAGGAAACCATAGAAAGACTTAATAAGTCCTATAAAAGTCAGGGCGGGAAAAGGGTAAGATACGGATTTTTATGACCGGAAGGGAGATATATCGATGGAAAAGTATACTATAAGCAAGGCAAAACAGTCTGTTAAGACCGGAATAAGAGGTTATCTTCTGAAGGATGATAACGGAATTTATATGATGAATGAAAAGGACAGGCTCCCTTTTTATCTTGAGGGTATGCCTGGAGTTGGTAAAACACAGATAGTAGGTGAGATCGCGGAAGAATTAAATATCGGTTTTGTTTCCTTCAGCCTGACGCATCATACCAGAAATACGGTATTGGGTTTGCCGGTAATAGAAACAATGGATGGAGGAGACAAATATACAAGATATACGATGTCCGAGATAATCGAGAGCGTGTATGAAAAGGTAAATGAGGGTTTTGCAGAGGGAATACTTTTGCTTGATGAGTTTCCCTGCATGGCAGAGAGCATAATGCCTGTAATGCTGTCATTCTTACAGAATAAGAATATAGGAAGACATACCCTTCCAAATGGCTGGGTGATGGTATTGTGCGGTAATCCGCCTCAGTATAACAGATCATCAAGGAGGTTCGATCCTGCCGTGCTTGACAGGGTGAGAAGGATCGAGATCAAATACAGTGTTTCGGATTTCCTTGAATATGCAAGGCAGAGGGGGATGTGTAAAAGTATTACAGACTACCTTGAACTCTATCCGGATAATCTTTACTGCTGTGGAACAAAGGATGGTGAAACAGAGCTTGTAACCTGCAGAGGGTGGGAGAACCTTTCAAATATGCTGAAGATATATGAACAGATGAAGGAATGCCCGGAACCCGGGATAATAGAACAGTACATTAAATCGGACACAATAGCAAAGAATTTCTATGGCTATTATATAAAGTATTTCCCGGGATTCAGCAAAGCTTTATTTCAGAAGATCATAAGCGGTAAATACGAGGATAAGGAAATAAAGCTTTTTGAAGAGCAGGATATAAGAGGACAGTGGCAGCTTATCAGTTATGTTATGCAGTATATCGCAATAAGACATAAGGATGTTAAGGACGGGACCGGAGAGCAGGCTAAGCTTGCTTTTGAGACAGGATCCCTGATCGGATATCTGAATAAATGCAACTGTAAGGAATCGGTATTGGCTAAGCTCCTTCAGCTTATAAAGGATGATCAAAATGTGATCATGGCCTTTGCAAGGAATAAGAATGAGGCGTATACCAAATTGTGCAGGAAGATGTACAGAGGAGAGGTAGCATGAAGGATCAGGAGAGCAGGGCTTTATCCATAATAAAAGACCTGACAGAGTACTGTAAAAGAGAATACTTTGAGTTTTATGAGGCCTTAGATGTGCTCATACCAAGGAAGGTTACAAGGAAAAAAGTCAGGGAGGATAAGGCTGTTTTTAACGGAGGTTTTTTTCAGGATGATGACAGAGGAGTTTTTTCCACTGACGGGAAGTATCTGTTATATGATGCAGAGCTTGTAAATAAGAATTACAAAAAGAACAGGTATAAGAGTCTTGTTCATCATCTGATGCATGTGATCATGCATCTGTTGCTCGATGATCTGCAGACATATCAGAATACGGCAAATAAAAGGCTCTACAGTGCATATGCGGATATCAGGGTGGAGGATATTCTTTATATTCTTGAAAACCCCCAAAATACACAAGGGGAGGAAATTAGCATTCTGGATATGCATGAAGTATGGAAATACAG
>JAILEM010000202.1 GCA_024687745.1 Lachnospiraceae bacterium | reverse complement strand
GGGATCATTGTAAGGGGTTTTGCAAAGCATATCCTTCCAAGCATCTCTACCATTCCGTTCATAAAGGCGAATTTTGCATCGGATGCCCCGTTTAAAAGTCCTCTGGTGATATAGATAGTACCAAGAGCCAGGTAGAACCAGCTTGTAATCTTTAAGGCATTTCCGCCAAGGGAGATAACTTCGGCATCGGTTACAAACAATGCGACTATATCTTCTCCGAAGATCTGCGCAAGAGGTACCATAAGGATGGCAAATGCGGCCATTATGAGGTAGGCGCTTTTAAAGCCTGACTTAACCCTGTCGTACTTCCTTGCTCCTATGTTCTGTCCTGTGTAGGTTGATGTTGCCATGCCAAGGGAATTGAACGGCTGCTGTACTAGCTGCTCTATCCTTGAGGTTGCTGTAAATGCCGCAACCACTACCGAGCCAAAGGTATTTACAACGCTCTGCAGGGCCACGCAGGATATTGCTATAAGTGATGTCTGGAAGGCAAGAGGCACTCCCATTCTCACGCATTTTTCCACAATATATCTGTCATAACCCATATGTTCCCTGCCAAATTTGAACATCGGATTTTTTACAAAAGCAAAACCTATGCAGGAGAGTCCCGATATAAGCTGTGAGATGACTGTTGCGTAGGCCACACCTGCAACTCCCATGTTGCAGACTCTTACAAAGAAAAGATCGAGTCCTATATTCAGAACACTTGCAACTATCAGGAAGTAAAGGGGGCTTTTGGAATCACCTATACCTCTTAATATGGAGGCTATACAGTTATATATCGCAACGCAAATGGTTCCCGCGCATACTATCTTCATATATAAGGTTGCATCCGGAAGTATGTTTGCGGGCGTATTCAAAAATTCAAGTATAGGCTTTGCCAGAACAAATCCCAGCATTCCCATCCCGATACCGCAAACGGCCATTATATATGCAGCATTTATTATGGCTTTTTTAACGGCTCTCTCATCTCCCGCCCCGAAGGACTGTGAGATGACGATCCCTATTCCGTTTGCCATTCCGGCACAAAGCGAGAAGAACAGAAAGTTTATCGCTCCTGTTGCTCCTACTGCAGCAAGGGCATCTGCTCCGACATATCTTCCAACTATCACGGAGTCTACCATGCTGTAAAACTGCTGGAAAACATTGCCCACTACAAGCGGAAGGGCAAATGACAGTATAAGCTTCGTCGGCGAACCGGCGGTCATATCCTTTATATATTTTTTCATTTATTCCTCCCTTCTGAAGGCAGAAATCATTTTTCTATATGTCTGCTTCTCCTTGCTGATACAGACTAAATCTATGGTATAGAATGTTATAGCACTATTGGAATGAAAATGATATGTAGATTTTGCGATAAAAATAGAAAAAATATCTCATTTATGTAAAAAGCCTTCACACATTTCCCTATGCGTGAAGGCTCTGTAAACTTATTAATTTTGTATAACCGGGTATTTAAGTAAAAACTTGTCAATTTGTGACCTTGGGATGATCCTTAGCTCATTCCTGCGGATCTTAAAATGAACCAGTAACTCCGTCCCCCTGGCTCAAAATCTGAAAATGAACCAGTGACTCCGTCCCCCTGGCTCAAAATCAGAGGCCGGCGTTTGCGAAGAGGGTTCTGATCTCTGCCTGGGAGTGATGGGATATCATCTCATCGGTGTTTCCGGTGTATGACCAGTAGCTGTTAAGCAGATCATACTGTGCCTGGGTGACTGTCATCGCTCCGTCGGTACAGTTTATAGACCTTCCGCCTGCTGCTGCCTGGGCTGCCGCAGCTGCCTGAGCTGCTGCTTCTGCTGCCGCCTGCTGGGCCGCCGCATCTGCTGCCTGCTGCTGGGTTGCCGCATCTGCCGCCTGCTGCTGCTGGGCCGCCGCGTCTGCTGCCTGCTGCTGAGCCGCCTGCTGCTGAGCCGCCGCTGCCGCCTGGGCTGCTGCATCTACCGCTGCCTGAGCATTGGCATCCGTTGCTGCCTGCTGCTGAGTATTTTCGGTAGCTGTATTATTCTGCTGGTTTTCTGTATTCTGGTTATTATTATTTGCTGTCTCTGTCTTCTTGTTCTCAGTGTTCTCGGTATTAGCTGTCTCAGTAGTCTCTGTGGTCTCTCCTGATGCTGCCCCGTTATATTCCTCCTGCGAGATGGTTACAAGATACTCTGTCTTTATATAACCGTCACCGCCGTTATAAACGATCTTGGTCCAATCCTCAACCTCCTCGACCTTTTCAAACATGTCTCCGGGGCTGGTCTTTGCAAGGATCGTAGCATCACTTTCCGTTGAAGGCTCTGACCTTACTCTTACGTCTGTTGTAGTCTTGACATATTCCTTGGCAACAGCCTCTTCCTCAGCTTCAAGCTGCTGCTGTTCAAGCTCTGCCGCAGCTGCTGCCGCAGCGGCCTCCTCCTGCTCCCTTGCCTCAGCCTCGGCCTTTGC
>JAILEM010000201.1 GCA_024687745.1 Lachnospiraceae bacterium | reverse complement strand
GCCTGATTGTTTTTGGCAAGGAATATCAAAAGCAAAAGAGTAAGTACATAGGGCAGGATCATTACAAGATCGGAATATGTACTTGGAAGCTCAAGCTTTTGTACAAGCTGGTACCCGGCAGATCTTGCAAAGCCGAATATGATGCAGGCAAGGAGTGTAGGCATTATTCTCCATCCTCCGAATATGAGAGCAGCTATGGAAAGGTACCCGTATCCGACATAGATATCTGAGGAGAATTTTGCGGATATGGAATATGCAAAGCATATACCTGCAAGCCCCGATAGGGCACCTGACATCATAACTGCCAGATAACGGATCTTTGAAACATTGATTCCTGCGGCATCAACAGCTGCGGGATTGTCTCCTGCGGCACGAAGATGCATTCCGAAGGATGTTTTGTAGAGAAGATACCAGGTGATCACGGCCACTACTATGATTATTATCTCAAAGGGATATACATTTGTGAAAAATGCCCCTATGACAGGTATTTTGGAAATTCCGGGCACTGTAAATCTTGTGGAAACACCAAGATTTATCTTATCGGATGCAGCACCGAATACTCTTCTGTTTATTGATTTTGTAAGAAAGGCTGTAAGGGACATTGCCAGTATATTTATGACAACACCGCTTACGACCATGTCTGCCTTCAAACGTATGCAGAGAAGGGCATGGATAAGAGAATAGAGCATTCCGCCGATCATGGCAAAGATCATTGCAAGATAATAAGGTACGGCAGAATTGGGACCTAACTGCAGTGTCGCTATATATGCCACAAGAGCTCCGAAAAATGCTCCGACCCCCTGAAGCCCCTCAAGGGCTAAGTTGGTTATCCCGCTCCGCTCCGAATATATGCCGCCTATAGCCATTATAAAGAGGGGCAGGGTAAAAGACATTCCGTTTATGATTATATTATTTATCGTATTCATTTAATTACCCCCTTCCCGGCTTTTCGCAGGTGTTTTTTTGTTTCTTTTTTTCAAAAACTCCAATAGGAAAGCACTGCAGGCGCTGGTCAGAAGGATCAGTCCCATTATTACGGATGCGATCTCTGCCTCGAGCCCTGCCTGTGAACTCATATAGGTTGATCCCTTTTCAATTATTTCAAGGAAAAGTGCTGCAAAGAAAATACCTATGGGGGAGCTGCCTCCCACAAGACATACGGCGATCGCATCGAATCCGGTGCTTGGCAGGGTCTTTGGCTGAATGGAGGCAAAATACCCCAGGTAATAGCTTGCGCCTGCAAGTCCTGCCAAAAGGCCTGATATAGCCATTGAAAGAGTTATACAGCGGTTTACCTTTATCCCGGCATATCTGGCTGCCTCAGTGTTCTGTCCCACAGCCTTTATATCATATCCCAGCACGGTTCTTTCTAAAAGGAAGCGGATTATAAAGATTGCAGCTATCGCAAGCATAAAACCTATTGCAATATCATATCTGTAGCCGCCGATAAGTATCTGATGAAGTGTAAGACGGCTTGCCTGGCTTATTTCCTTCGATTGTCTTGATATAGGATCAACATATTTTGTATTTATGAAAAAGCTTATTATATATTCAGCCGTATAGTTGAGCATTATAGAAGAAACAACCTCGTTAATATTGAACCTGGCTTTTAAAAATCCTATAAGTGCTCCTATCAGCATGCCGCCCAGAGAAGATATTATTATAATAAGAGGTTTTGCAAGGAACGAGCCAAGAGAGCTGTATCCGACTATCGTAGTGGCAAGAAAGGCTCCTACCAGCATCTGTCCGGATATTCCTATGTTAAATAGTCCCGCCTTCAGAGCTACCGCAACAGCAAGAGCGGCAAAAAGCATGGGTGTAAGAAAATCTATATAGCTCGTAAAATCCGTCAGTATATTTTTTCCGCCGGCATACTTTGACTTTGGTGCAAAGCCGCATCCCTGAAGCAGGTTATAATATGCCGTGAGCGGGTTCTTGCCGAGTATGAGCATCATGACTGCACCGGCAATGAGTCCGAGCAGTATGGCTATGACAGCGACCTTGAAGTATTCGGTGGATCTGTTTTCCTTTTTTGTCATTGTTTAGCCACCCCCATCATATATTCTCCGACCTCGCCGGTTGTGAACTCTCCGGCCGGTGCGATCTTTCCGATCCTACCGTTAAATATTACGGCGATCGTATCCGCAAGATCCATGATCTCATCAAGCTCTAAGGATATGAGGAGCACTGCCTTGCCGCGATCTCTTTCATCTATTATCTGTCTGTGTATATTTTCGATAGCACCGATATCCAGGCCTCTTGTAGGCTGGACAAAGATCGTAAGATACGCATCCTGTTCTATTTCCCGGCCTATTATCGCTTTTTGCTGGTTACCTCCGCTCATGGAGCGTACAGTGGTGTTGACTGAGTTAGCACAGCGGATATCATATTTTTCGATCAGGCGGCTTCCGTATGAGCTGAATTGGGGCTGTGCCAGTATATGATGTCTGGCAAACGGATCCATATAGTATTTTTTCAGTGCCAGGTTGTTCTTAAGGTCAAAATTAAGTATGAGACCCATTTCCTGCCTGTCTTCGGGAATATATGATATCCCGGCTTCGGATCTTTCTCTTACGTTAAGATTCGTTATATCAGTGCCGTTTAGGATTATATGTCCTTTTTCCGCTTTTAAAAGGCCTGCGATGGCATGGGCTATCTCAACCTGTCCGTTTCCGGATACTCCGGCTATGGCAAAGATCTCACCGGTATGAATGCTGAAGCTGACATCATTTACAACCGGGAATTTATCTTCATTGAGTACGGTAAGTGAGTTAACGTTCAAAATCTCCCTGCCGTCCTCATATTTTTTCTTTTCAGTGTTAAAGGAAACATTACGTCCGACCATGAGATTGGCCATTTCCTTTGTTTCCATTCCGGCAACATCCCTTACGGCTATCAGTTTGCCTCTTCTTAATATAGCACAGCGGTCTGCTATCTGCTTTATCTCATCTAACTTATGTGTTATCAGTATTATGGTTTTTCCCTGATCCCTCAGTCCTCTGATTATATTGATAAGAGCCTCTATCTCCTGGGGTGTCAGTACTGCGGTCGGTTCATCGAATATAAGTATCTCTGCTTCTCTGTAAAGCATTTTAAGTATCTCAACTCTTTGTCTTGTTGATACGTTCAGGGAAGAAATAATGCTCCTTGGATCCACTTCCAAACCGTATTTTTCTGAAAGTGCCTTAATATCGTCATTTGCCTTTTTCATATCTACATATGGAAGAATTCCGAACAGCTTTTTTTTGGGTTCCATACCTAAAATGATATTTTCAGTCACCGTATAATTTGAGATCAGCTTAAAATGCTGATGAACCATACCGATATTCAGCTCTGTTGCATAGCTGGGATTGATTATCTTTTCTTTTTTTCCTCTGATGAATATCTCTCCTTCATCAGGCTCATACATTCCGAAAAGCATACTCATGATAGTACTCTTTCCGGCACCGTTCTCACCTAAGAGAGCAAAGATCTCTCCCTTTTTAATCTGAAGAGTGACATCATCGTTTGCGGTTATGCCCGGAAATCGCTTTGTTATGTGTTTCATTTCTACGATATAATCTTCTGTCATATCTTTTCTCCCGGAAATTTAATGAAAATTTATATGCGGTCAAAGATGCCTTTTTCGGGTATTGATTAACATCCGTTGATCTGCCTGTGATGATTTAAAAAAGGGCATAGAAAAGAAAGTATCTTCTCTATGCCCCTTGATTTATGTATTTAAGAATTCCTGATCAATAAATTCTTTCATTATTCAAGCCCTTCAAAATCCTCCGGAGTTGTTCCGCTGAAGTTTGCGGCAGGCACTATCTCTCCACTCTTTACCTTTGCAAATGCTTCGTCGATCGCACTTATGGTTTCTTCTGAAAGCTGGTTACGTTCGGCTGTCTTAACATATCCTGTAGAATCTGTATCTGCTCCGAGAAGAACATTTCCTCCCTTGAAGGATCCGTCTTTTACATTGTTAAGCTGTAAGGTTACATTCATATCCATAACCTTAAGAGCTGAAGTAAGGACTACGTTACTGTCTCCGTCTGCACCGTCATTATACTGGTCTACGTCACAGCCTATGAAATAAACACCATCAGCTTCCTTTACTGCTGTAAGGACACCGTTTCCTGAAGCTCCTGCGGCAACAAATACTACATCTACACCTTCACCTATGAGTGCTTCACCAACTACCTTACCTGTAGCTTCATCCGAAAAGCTTCCTACATAGTTTCCGCCTACATTAGCTCCGGTCACATCGGTTCCGGCATAGGATGGAAGCTCTACGACCTCAGCTGTTGCATTAAGATGCTTATTGGCATAGTTAACGCCTGATTCAAAACCGTACTGGTAGTTTACATTTGAAGGATATGCGATACCGTTTACTACAGCGACCTTTCCGCTCTTTGTTTCAAGTGCAGCTGCGATGCCCGCACAGAAACCGCTTTCCTGCTCCTTGAACTGCATGGCATATACATTCTCATATTCGGTTTCTTCGCCGTTCTCATTTGTGGGATAAGAATCCACGAGGATGAATTTGACATCGGGATTGGATTCTGCTATCGTACCTATTCCCGCAAACTGGAATCCGCAGCATACTATCACGTCATAATCGGCCACAATATCGGCAACAGCCTGAACTGCTGCGGCTGTATCACCTGAATCCTCACGGACAGGTGTGACCTTGGCATCGGGATTCTCTTCGATATAAGCAAGTATTCCGTCATAGTTGTTTTCATTGAAAGAACCGTCATCAACTCCTGAAGGTGAGCTTACGATAGCGATGTTGAGACCCGCCCCGTTTCCTTCGGTGGCAGCTTCTGCTGATGCATCATCTGAAGCCTCTGTTTCAGTGTCGGCAGTTCCCTGTGTTGTTGTCTCAGGTGTTCCCGCTACGGCACAGCCTGATAATAATGCGGCTGCCATACTGACTGACAGCACCAGACCTAATATCCTCTTTTTCATATTATTTCTCCTTTGCTGTAAGATAAGATGATGAAACATAGAGAATTATAGCATAAAGAACAGCTTTAGTAAATTGATGAAGGCGGGATTGGTGAAAGAATTTTTTAAAAACCTTTCTGATCTTAAACGACTCACCTGATAAAGAGTTTTCGGTAGTAGAAGAAATACCTGTATCCTTTTTCGTTTTTCAGAAGTGCTAAGAGGGTGTTTTCCTGCTCGATCACACTGCCAAGCTTTTCCTTATCGATGACGGCGTTTCCGTATATTATATCTTCATGAACTTTTATAAAATCTGTTGGGACCGGGTTTTCCTCCGTTTCCGAGAGGATCCTTTCGGAAAGCTCATTATAGGTTTCAAAGGACGCTCTCTCATATCCAAGGAAGGAGAGTATTTTAAGATTTCTGCCGACAGTGATATAGTATTTTTCTTCAATACCGTATTTTTTTTCACGATACAGAACATATAAAAACTCGACAGCGATAAATATAAAGACTGAGATCAGGATGACTGCGATAACTCTGATCAGATAATGCTCTATCAAAGCTCTTGCTCCGGTTGTATAACCCTGACCCTTATCCTCTTCCTCCTTCCTTTCATCTGTCCCATCCTCCTTTTTTTTAACTTCGGGGCTTTCTGCAGACAGATTTTTTGCTTTATCAGCCCTTTTGTATCTTAACTGTGTATGACCGGGGGTAGGTTCAAAGGCTGTGAAGCCTTTTCCTTCTATATAAACCTCAGGCCAGGCATGGGACATATTTGAATAGCACGATAGTACCGGATCTTTACCTGCCGGGATAAGAAAACCCTGTACATAGCGGGCGGGAAAGCCTAAATGTCTTGCAAGAAGAACAAAGGCAGAGGCATAGTATGTACAGAAGCCTTCCCTTTTTACGTTTAGGAAATGATCTAAGAAGGAGGTTGTATCCTTTACGTTATCGGGAAGCCTTCCCGGAGAGGAGTTATAGTCCATTGAAGAAAGCGCCTCTTCAAGAAGATATAGCTTTTCGATATCCGAATCGGCTCCCTCTGTCACCTCATCGAGCCACCTTTCTGTTTCGGGACTTAAGGGCACTGTTTCTGAGTATTTTTCATATATATGATCTCTGTGATCCCTAAGCTCATCAGCGTTTGCCGGGTCCATGTCATAGATATCCGTTATTCTTTTCTTTACTGCCTCATCCGGACTTGTATCTGATATAAGATATTCCTTCATTTCATCTCTTGTATTTACCGGTCTGAGATATTGAAATATATATTCCTTGCCATAGCCGGCTTTTCTGTCAAATTTAAGGTCGCATCCCTCCGCGTGATATCCTGTTGGATTCTTTTTTTCCTCTACGTTCCATGTTCCCATGGGTATGATGAGATGATCCGTGTGGAGGTATCTGTAGGTGATCTCTGCCTTGTAATTTCTGTAATTTCCCCTGCCGCTTTGTCTGTTGTAGGCTTCAAGAGAGCAGAAGGATTCATACAGATCGATCCTTTCTTTATAAAGATCATCACTTTTTGGTTCATCCCACCCCCTGCCGTTAAAGTGATCAAAGGTCTGTACCTTAAGATAGAGCGGAAATTCATTTTTCCCGGAAAATCTTATATCAAGGAGTTTTTTCTTTTTGTTCTGTATATTGGAAAACAGTCCGGATTTTTCCGAAAAACCCGTAAAGGAAATATCAAGATCCTCACTGTCGTTATTTCCAAAGCCTTCAAGCCTGATATTTACCGCTTCCTCTATCCTTCCAAAGATATCCCTGGCCCATTGCCATTTATAGGGAGCTTTGGAAATGGGCATTGCACACAGCAGTAAAAGAAAGATAAGAAAGAATGGGATTATTCCGGTGATAAAGGGCTTAAGACGGTGGTAACTGTCTGCTTTCCCCCTTTTCCTTATGAGCTCGGTAATATATATGAGGATATAGAAGAAGGCCGAATATACACAGACGATATGAAGGCTTATGCGAAGGAACAGTGAATAAATAAGTGATATGATCATAAGAAGGGACAAAAACCCCCTGATCCTTTCAAACCTTTCCGATAGCCTGTTGATGATCGAGACTGGCAGCGCCATAAGAGCAGTGATGATAACCGTAAGGATCTTTCTTTTTGCTTCATTTTCGGCCGATCTTTCAGGGAATATGGAAGGAAGCCTTAAATACAGCTCATAAAGGAAGCTTTTATCGGATGAAAAAAACCAGGTTAATACTATAAGAAATATTATTATAAATATGTAGAGTCTTGTTCTTTTTGGCAGTCTTATGACTGTATTTGAAAGGATGACGGCGCTGATAAAGAAAAAGATATTGGCAGGGAAACAGAGATCTGCCCAAAACATCCCGTTTATAAAAAAGAATAAAAAGAGTGAGAGGAGGATTAAGTTGGTAAGACCGTAGATATTATCGGTTACCTTTTCGTTTTTGTATACGAAGGTCACAGGATCACCTCCGTATCCTCAGAAGGATCTGCCCTTATGATGCGTAAACAGGGGGTTTCCATGTCATAAAGGTCACTTATGTCTTCATCTGTCACCAGATATATAATGAGAAGGGTGTTTTCATCGGACAGTCTTCCGGCCTTTTCTATGATTTCCGCTGATCCCTTAAGAAGAATAAGAAAGATGATCCTTCTTCCATAGACTGCTCCCTTAAGAAAATCATCTTCAATGTGATGCTCTATTGAATTATCCTTATCAAAGCGGATAAGGGATACTTCAGAGTAGAACTCATCAAATTCCCTTATATCATATATATCTCTTATAACCGGGCCGTTGTCTGAGCAGCATATCCTGTTTTCGGTATTTTTTTCCGCAAGATAAAAGACTAAAGAGAGCAGGATCTCCAGGGCTTTGTTTTCGAATCTCAGGTAGTTACAGGGATCCGTATCATACCTTCCGGTATCGAGTATAACTGAAATTCCCCGTTTTTCCGGTGCGGCCATCTTTTTTGTCATAAGCTTCATAGCCCTGGCACTTGCCTTCCAGTTTATCTGCTTTAAGGGATCACCTGCTATATATTCTCTCGTCAAAATATCAGGTTCTGAAGTCTCATCCGACCTTGAGTTCATGATAAGGCTGTCAATGTCAGGAACACTTTTGATTTCGGAAGGACAAATATATTTTGGAGATACTATTACTCTTTTTGCTTCCTTTACCGGAAATGTAAGCCTCAATAATCCCAGGAAATCCGTGATCATGATTTCTTTTATTCCTACCTCATATTCCCCCCTGTACTTACATCTTAAGCTTGTCTCATACCTGTATTTATCTCCGGGTATGAGTTCAAAATACCCTGTATCGGGTATATCCTCTACCGTAGACAGCTCTGAATGGAATACGACCCTGATCCCCGCATAGGAAAAAAAGGATTCATTCTGTAAAATGAAATAATAGGGAGTTGAGTTGTCTGCGACTATATTCCGGCTGCCAATCTCCTGATAGACCTTGAAGGTGGCAAAGACACATAGGACATAGATGAGAGATATTATTGGGATAAGGATCGTGATGAAAAAAAACCCGTAGCTTACCGCACCGCCGTAAAAGCTGATGACGGTCAGGGAAAGGATAAGTAAGCTTATGTAAATGATCCATTCTTTTTTTGCGGTCATACGGGTACTTTTGCTTTTAGTATTAGTGATCTTAATATTCCTGATACGTTTTCTCCGGATATCTTTGCTTTGGATGTAAGATTTAATCTGTGGGCAAGTACAAACAGTGAGAGATTTTTTATGTCATCGGGGATCACGTGATCCCTTCCTGACAGATACGCCTCTCCCCTGGCGGCGTCAAGGAGTGATAAAAGCGCCCTTGGGCTTGCTCCTTTAAGAAAACGCTCCTCATTCCTTGTAAGATTTATTATTTCCCTGGCATAGCCTATGACAGAGTCCTTTATCGTTATCTCTCTCACCTCTTTTTTGATAAGCTCTATCTTAGAGGCATCACATACCTTTTCCACCATTTCAAAACGCGCTCCTTTAAGATATGAGGAGGCCATGCTTATTTCTTCCCCTGGTTCAGGATAGCCTATGGAAAGCTTCATCATAAAACGATCCATGGAGGCTTCCGTAAGAGGATATGTGCCTGTATATTCTATGGGATTCTGGGTTGCGATAACCATAAAGGGCTGCTTTAACAGATGTACCCTGTCATCAACGGTAACCTGGGATTCTGCCATTGCTTCAAGGAGACAGGCCTGTGTTTTTGGTGAGGTTCTGTTTATCTCATCCGCAAGGAGGATCTGGTGCATGATGGCGCCCTCCCTGTATTCAAATTCGCCGGATTTTGTATTATAGACAGATACTCCCGTAACATCTGAGGGGAGAGTATCGGGAGTGAACTGTATTCGTCCGAAATCAGCATCAACAGCCCTTGCAAAGCATTTTGCAAGAGTCGTTTTGCCTGTACCCGGAACATCCTCTATAAGAACGTGCCCTCCCGTTATGAGACAGATCAGTATATGTTTTATAACATCCTTCTTTCCGATGAAGAATCCGTTTATGGCATTCTGTATGTTTATCGCTGCTTCAAGGTGTTCCATTCCTCTGCCCCCTGTCCTATATGATTATATCAGATAATCAGTAAATAAAAATAAAAATGTGGTGAAACTCTGTCTGTGTATTTAAGCTGTTTGACACCTGTGTTACAATAACGTTGATTTATTTGGCACTGCTTTGGATTCAGAGGGATTTGATGAAGAAACTTAGGGAAAAAGGATTAATCTCATATATTCTTATATTGACAGGGGCGATTTTGTACATATCACTTTCGCTTAATGAAAATGTATGGCTTGATGAAGCATTTACCGCTACCCTTGTTAAGACGGATTACAGAGGGGTTCTTGAAAGGTCGATGAATGATACTCTCCCTCCTCTCTATAACCTGTTTTTGAAGCTGACTACCGACATATTCGGATACTCTGTTCCCGTGATGAAGCTTACATCGGCTCTTTTCATGGTACTTACAATGCTCCTTGGAGGTACGTCAGTAAGGAAAAGATTTGGGGAAAAGGTCTCTGTTTTATTCATACTTGCAGTGACAGTTATGCCGAACATGATGTTTTACGGGGTTGAGATAAGGATGTATTCCATGGGATTTTTCTTTGCTACTGCCTCAGGGATCTGTGCTTATGAGCTTGTGTGTGATCCCTGCAGGAAAAACATCATTTTATTTGTGCTTTTTTCTGTCCTTGCGGGTTATTCCCATCATTTCGCCTTTGTGACCGTGGGCTTTGTATATCTCTATCTTCTCATATATTATATTCTCTTTGAAAGAGAGAATATAAAATGTTGGGTATATATCCTTGCGGCCACCTTCGTGTTGTATTTTCCCTGTCTTCTGGTAACTCTTAAACAGTTAAAGAGCGTGAGCGGGTATTTTTCCATGCCGGAGGTTACCTTTGGGGTTTTTGTAAAATATATGAGATATCCCTACACGGTTGGCTTTACTCCGTTAAGTATCCTTCTGTCACTTTACATGGTCTTTCTGGCTATAAGGCTTATCTTAAAAAGAGAGATGAGCAGGGAATATATCTATACCTTTGCCTGCTTTTTCATATATTACGGGGTTCTTGTTTTCGGGACCGCTGTTTCAAAGCTAATGACAGCAAATATATTTGTGGACAGATATCTCTTTTTCTCAATGGGTCTTTTGTGGCTCGCAGTGGCAATATTGACCTCGAAGCTTGAAGATAAATACATTTATATTTTTCTTGCAGGGGAAGTATTAATAGGAATATTCAGCTATAAGAATGCTTATGCTTCCGAAAATGCCGGAGATGCAGGGGAGCTTATCGCCTTTCTTAACGATAATGTCTCTGAGGGAGACCTTCTCTATACTGTCGAGGATGCCGAGGGCCTTGCACTGAGCCTTCCCTTTTATGATGACAGGCTTATAAACTATGAGGATATGGATGATATAGAAGCCAAAAGGAGAGGGCATAAGGTATGGGTGGCTGTTCTTGACGGATTTGAGAACGATAAGGATGTACCTGATAAGAACCGCCTTCTTTTTATGGATGAGTACAGCTTTGACAGATACAGCTTTAAATTATATGTTATGGAATAGATGGAGGTAAGATGCTTAAGCTCGGACAGGTACAGACATTAAGGATGATAAAGAGAACACAACACGGGGTGTATCTTTCTAAAGAGGGTGTCAGTGAGAGTAATGACAAGGTCCTTCTTCCCAATAAATATGTTCCAAACAACAGTAAGATCGGAGATGGGATAAGTGTATTTATTTTCAGGGATTCATCCGACAGGCTTATAGCTTCTTCTGTTATCCCGCCCCTGACTCTTGGAAAAACCGCCGTCTTAAAGGTAAAGGAAGTAACAAAGATAGGTGCTTTTGTTGACTGGGGTCTTGAAAAGGATCTGTTTTTGCCCTATGCGGAAATGACTGAAAGGGTAAAGGAGGGGGAGGAGATACTCTGCGCCCTCTATATAGATAAGAGTGACAGGCTCTGTGCCACCATGAAGGTTTATCCATATCTTTCAACCTCTCATTCATATAAGAGGGATGATGAGGTAAAGGGACGGGTATATGAGATAAGTGATAATTTCGGAGCCTTTGTGGCAGTAGATGATAAATATTCTGCCCTTATCCCCGGAAGAGAGCTGTTTAAGGAGCTTTCCGTAAACTCTTTGATCGAGGGAAGAGTTACGGAGGTGACAGAGGAGGGGAAGCTCACCCTCAGTATAAGGAAAAAGGCGTATTTACAGATGGAAGAGGATGCCCTTAAGGTGTTTGAGCTGATAAAAAGCTATGACGGAGTCCTCCCTTTTAATGATAAGGCCTCTGCCGAAACCATAAAAAGAGAGACGGGAATGAGTAAGAACGAGTTTAAGAGAGCGGTCGGAAGGCTGTATAAGGAAAGAAGGATAGTGATAACCGATAAGGCGATCCGCATAAATGAATGACACAAAGATACAAAAATTATGCTTTAATTAAGGAGGAAGGAAATGGAAAGAACAGTAATAAGTACAGATAAGGCGCCTGCGGCGATAGGTCCGTATTCACAGGCAATAAAGGTTAACGGTCTTATATATACCTCCGGGATGATCCCCGTTATACCAAAAACCGGGGAGATAGCAGAAGGGATAGAGGCTCAGGCAAGACAGGCTTTTTCGAATATAAGAGCCCTTATTGAAAACAGTGGGAGCAGCATGGATAAGGTTATAAAGACGACGGTCTTTATAAAAGACATGGATGACTTTGCAAAGATCAATGAGATATATTCTGAATTTTTCAGGGAACCCTATCCTGCAAGAAGCTGTGTAGAGGTTGCAAGGCTTCCCAAGGATGTCCTTCTTGAAATAGAAGCGGTTGCTGCGGGAGAATAGGAAAATTATGGGAATGGAAGAGAAAAAAGCGGTAAAAGGGGTTAATCTTTCCTTTTTATGTATGATGATCCTTTATCTTCTGATCGCTTTTTTAACATCACTGATAGAGGTTGCGGGCTTTAGCCCCAATGTGATCGTTACGCTTATAATGGGAGAGGTGGTAGTTCTCATTCCCGCTCTCATATTTGTTTTGATAAAAAGTGAGGATATAAGAAGGTATCTGCCGATGAGAAAACTAAAGCCTGCTACTGTTGGCTTAAGCTTTCTCTTTGGGATCTGTATAATGCCGTCGGTTCAATGGCTGAACATTGTTTCCCAGCTTTTTACGAAAAATCTTGTTTCGGATACGATGCTTAAGCTTATCGATGATATATCTCCCGTGGCAATGATCATTACGGTAGCTCTCATAGGGCCTTTATGTGAGGAGATAGCCTTCAGGGGAGTGATATTCGGGGGTTTAAGAAGATCAGGCAGGATATTGGGTGCTGTTATCGTATCGGCACTTTTCTTTGGACTGATGCATTTAAATCTCAACCAGTTTATATATGCCTTCGTGTTGGGTGTTGCTTTTGCCCTGCTGACTGAGGCTACTGGCAGCATTCTGCCTTCTTTTATCGGACATTTTGTCATTAACGGATATAATATCGTCACACCCTATATCGCAGAATACTTTTTACAGAGATTAGGTAATAAGGGGTCCGATATATTAAATGAAGCCATGGAAAGCTCCGTGGGTAAGCTTGAGATACTTATCGCAGCAGGTGTATATCTGATACCCGCAGTCATAGGTGCTGTGCTGAGTGTGCTTTTGTTCATGGCTATATGCAGACAGGAGGGCTCCCTGTCACATATAAAGAAGATATTAAAGCTTGTAAAGGACACAGATGAGCAGGGGGAAACGGAAAGGGAGAATATGGCAGTACAAAGACAGATCCCTCTGATAACAGCCTCAGGATATGTGGCGATTGCGATCTGTACACTGATCATACTGCTTGCGGCGGCCGCTTCAAAAGTTTTCGGGCTGCTGTTTGGATGAAGATAGAATAACCATACATGTAATGTGCATCGAAGAAAAAAAGATACTGCGAAGGGCTTAACCCCTCGCAGTATCGTGATTTTTCCCGAATTTATGCATAATACTATACGCTGATGTCAATATTGGCACCTAATTCGGGAGTGACAGATTGTTCCATCATCTTAACCATGTCATCACTCTGCGTATTGACTGTATCAAGCGTCTTGGAAAGCATAGCGGTACTGAACTGATTCATTACGTTCATCTGGGACATAGCCATTGACAGTGCTGGAATATCCATAAATATCAGCTCCTTTCGTTGCCGATTGGGATGATCATAATTATCCCTCTGTACATTATATCGGATGATCAATAAAAAATCATTAGAAAGTTGTATTTTTCCATTCTTTGTATTACAATAACAGAGAATATGGGCAGGTTTCACGAGACGGCCCATAATAAGGGTTACGGTAAGCGATCGGCTTACCATTAAGCTAAGGAGAAGCGTATGATTTCGAATCAGATACTGCAATCGACCATTGATGGCCTTAAGGAAATAATTAAGGTCGACATGGCAGTGATTGACACGGATGGAAGAGTGCTTGCAGCTACATTTGATCCGGTTAACGATTTTAAGGAGGAAGCGGCTCATTTTTCCGCATCAGCTGCTGACAGTCAGGAAATACAGGGCTTTCAGTTTTTTAAGGTTTATGATGAACTGCTTATAGAATATGTTGTTGTGGTTTTGGGAAATGATGAGGATTCCTTTACGGCAGGTAAGATAGCTGCCTTTCAGATACAGAGCCTTCAGATAGCCTATAAGGAAAGGTTTGATAAGGATAATTTCGTTAAGAATCTTTTGCTTGATAACCTGCTTTTGGTTGATATATATAACAGATCTCAGAAGCTTCACATACCTACGGATGTAAAAAGGGTTGTTCTGGTTGCGGAGATCGATAATTACAAGGAGTTCAATGCACTTGAGAGCATAAGGACTCTTCTTTCGGGACGGAGCGGAGATTTTATAACTGCAGTTGACGAGAACAGCGTGATAGTTGTAAGGGAGGTCTCAGATGATGAGACCTATGATGATATCAACGAAACCGCCGGCCGGATATATGAGCTTTTTTCGGAGAAGATATCTAGGGACATGCATGTTTCCTATGGGACCATAGTTAAGGATATAAGGGAAGTCAGCCGGTCCTACAAGGAAGCAAAGATGGCACTGGATGTCGGGAAGATATTCTTTGATGAAAGAAATGTCATTGCATACAGTGAGCTTGGAATAGGAAGGCTCATATACCAGCTTCCCATACCACTGTGCAGGATGTTTATTAAAGAGATATTCGACGGAAGTTCACCGGATGATTTTGATGAGGAGACTCTTACCACCATCAATAAATTCTTTGAGAACAGTCTGAATGTTTCAGAGACGAGCAGACAGCTTTTTATACACAGGAACACCCTCGTCTACAGGCTTGATAAGCTTGAGAAAATGACGGGGCTGGATCTGAGGGTTTTTGAGGATGCCATTACCTTCAAGATATCGTTAATGGTTTCAAAATACATGAAATACATGGAGGATAACCGGTTATAGGGATCTGCTCAGAGGGGGAGTATGAACCGTTTCCGGTAAATTAGATTTTAAGGGATGAGGAGAGGAAAATGATTACATTACAGTCCGTGAGTAAGACTTACGCTAATGGTGTGCCCGCTCTTAATGATGTGAACCTTCATATCGATAAGGGCGAGTTTGTATTTATTGTAGGCGACAGTGGTTCGGGAAAGTCAACTCTTATTAAGCTGTTGTTAAGAGAATTACAGCCATCATCAGGTCAGATAATAGTGAATAATTATGACCTGTCCAAGTTAAGCCGCAGAAAAGTCGCAAGATTCAGACGAAGTATCGGCGTCGTGTTTCAGGATTTCCGCCTGTTAAAAGACAGAAACGTCTATGAGAACGTTGCCTTTGCGCAGCGTGTAATTGAGGTTCCGACAAGGCAGATCAAAAAAAATGTGCCTGCCATGCTGTCTCTTGTCGGACTGGCAGGAAAATATAAAGCCAAAACAAGGCAGCTTTCGGGAGGAGAACAGCAGAGAGTGGCGCTTGCCCGTGCCCTTGTCAATAATCCCCCCATACTTCTTGCCGATGAGCCCACAGGTAATCTTGATCCCAGAAATTCCTGGGAGATCATGAAGCTTCTTGAGGAGATCAATAAAAGAGGAACGACGGTACTTGTGGTAACTCACAACAGAGAGATAGTCAATGCCATGCGTAAGAGGGTAGTAACCATAAAGAAGGGCTTAGTTGTCAGCGATGAGGAGAAAGGTGAGTATATAGATGAGGATTAGTACATTATTATATACCTGCAAACAGGGGTTTAAAAACATATTCAGGAATAAGATGTTCTCACTTGCTACCATAGCCACCATAGCTTCCTGTATATTTCTGTTTGGTATTTTTTATGCTATAGTTGTGAACGTGCAGTATACCGTAAGGGAAGCGGAAACAAGCGTTGCCGTTACGGTTTTCTTTGATGACGGTATATCCGATGAGAGGATAATGGAAATAGGTGAAGAGATAAATAAAAGACCTGAAGTATCCGAAGTGGTATTTGTATCTGCTGATGAAGCATGGAATTCCTTTAAGGAAGATTATCTTGGTGAGTATGCCGACGGATATGAGGGCGATAATCCTCTTGAGGGAAGTGAGAATTATGAGATATATATGAATGATGTGTCAAAGCAGCACTCGCTTGTTGCCTACCTTGAAACGGTAGATGGGATAAGGGAGATCAACAGATCCGATGCCACGGCCAATATCCTTACAAATATCAATAATATAATAAGCCTTGTATCGATAGCCATAATAGCGATACTGTTTGCCGTATCCCTGTTTCTTATCAGTACTACGGTTGCAATGGGTATCTCTGTCAGGAGAGAGGAAATATCCATAATGAAGCTGATCGGTGCCACTGATTTTGTGGTAAGATCCCCCTTTGTGATAGAGGGTATCCTTATAGGCATAATCGGTGCGGCGATTCCTTTGGTGGCGGTATATTTCATATATACCCAGGCAGTTGATTATGCCATGAATCAGTTCAATGTGCTAAGTGATATATTAAAGTTTTTGTCGGTACAGGAGATCTTTTCAAAGCTTATACCCATTGCTCTCATTTTAGGCGTGGGTCTGGGATTTTTAGGAAGTATAATCACTGTCCGCAGACACTTAAGGGTATAACGGAAGGACTGTTAAACTGTTAAAAAAGAAGGAATTTCGGATGCAGATCAATAAGAGACTGAAAACGCTTATAGTCTTTGCGGTTATCCTTATACAGCTTGTTACAGAGCCTGTGTATGTCAGATCGGACAGTCTGACAAATGAACTTATCGAAAACAGCGAAAAGGAAAAGGAGAGTGCTGAGCAGAGTAAAAACGCACTTGAAATGGGGCTTACCGATGTTAAAAACATCATTTCCGACCTTGAGAAACAAAAGTATGATCTTGAGGGATATATCACAGAGCTTGATGCCGATCTTAATACGATAAACAATAAGATCGACGAGTTGAACAAGGCCATAAAAAATAAGGAAGAGGCGATCGAAAAGACTGAAAAGGAATTAGGGGAAGCAGAGGCTGAGGAAGAGCGTCAGCGCTTTTTAATGGAAAAACGTATAAAATATATGTATGAAAAGGGGAAGCAGAGTAAGCTTGAGGTACTCTTTTCCGCAGATTCCTTTGTTGATTTTTTAAATAAAGCGGAATTTATTTCAAGGCTTTCGGAATACGACAGAGAGCTTCTTAACGAATATATAGCGGCAAAGGAAGCGGTTGAAGCTAAAAAGGCGGAGTTAGAGGAACAGAACAGAACTCTTATGAGTACGAAGGATGACCTTTCGCACGAGCAGGAGGCGATGCAGACCCTCATAACCTACAAGGAAGCAGAAATAACCACCTACGAGGCGGACATCTCCAATAAAGAAGCCGCAGTAAAGGAATATGAGGCAGAGATCGCCGCACAGGATCAGCTTATCAAGGATCTCGAGGAAGCGATCATAGCTGAGAAGAAAAGGCTGCTTGAGGAGAACAGGAAGGCTATAGTCTATGACGGAGGCAAATTTGCCTGGCCGGCTCCGGAATATACAAGGTTATCGGATGATTACGGGATGAGAATGCATCCCACACTCGGGATCGAGAAATTCCACAGCGGGATCGATCTGGCTGCTCCCACAGGCTCCCCCATACTTGCCGCCTACGACGGTGAGGTTGTGGCGGCCGGTTATTCCGCCTCTATGGGAAATTATATCATGATAGACCATGGTGACAGTCTGTATACCATATATATGCATGCATCAAGCCTTGGCGTTTCCAAGGGACAGATGGTGGTAAAGGGTGAAAAGATAGCTACAGTCGGATCTACCGGACGAAGCACCGGTCCTCATCTGCACTTTGGAGTCAGACAGAACGGAGAATACGTTAATCCCTGGATCTATCTGGGGTGATCAAAACGAAGAAGAGAAGAAAAAAATGGATGAATTGAACGAACAGCTGAACAATTACAGAAAAGCAAAACAGAAGGGAAGATTACAGGGGATCCTTATCACCGTGGGTGTTTTCCTTCTGGTCTTCATATGTGCATTTTTGTGGAAAACCCTTTATAAGACCTTTTTGAACGGATTTACTACAGGCATATTTGACGGCTCGACCAAAAGTGACATAATAACAGATGAGGTTGAAGAAAAAGCGGGTTATATAGAAAAGATAATCGACAAGTATTATCTTGATGAAGTTGACGATGTAGCACTGCGCGACGGAATATATAAAGGACTGATAAGCGGACTTGGAGATGAATATGCCGCATATTATACAAAGGAAGAATTCTCGGATATGATGGAGGATACAGAGGGTGTATTTGAAGGTATAGGAGCCCTTCTCCAGATGGATACGGAGAACGGCGCCTTAACTGTAGTCAGACCCTTAAAGGATTCACCTGCGGAAAGAGCGGGGATACTTGCCAATGACATAATCATTGAGGTTGACGGTGAAAATGTGGTCGGACAGGACATAAATGTTGTTGTAAGCAAGATCAAAGGACCTAAGGGGACTGAAGTAAATATAGGAATATTAAGGGCAGACGAACCGGATACTCTTTATTTTGACATAGTAAGGGATGTTGTTGAATCGGTTACGGTCGAGTCGGAAATGCTGGATAATGATATAGGCTATCTGCTTATAACAGAGTTTTCTGATTCTACGGCCGGACAGTTTAAGAAGGAGTTAAACAGCCTTGATAAGCAGGGGATGAAGGGACTTGTGATCGACTTAAGAGGTAATCCGGGAGGAAATGTGGATACCGCAGTAGAGATAGCCGATGAGATGCTTCCCGAGGGTATAGTTGTATATACCATAGATAAGGATGAAAAAAAGGATGAGTATTATTCGGATCCGGAATGCTATGAAATACCATGTGTTATTTTAGTTAACGATTATACGGCATCGGCTGCGGAAATTCTTTCCGGTGCGATGAAGGATTATGACAAGGCAGTTCTTATGGGAACCACGACCTATGGAAAGGGTATTGTCCAGACTGTACTTTCACTTGGTGATGGTACGGGAATGAAGGTTACATCGGCAAAGTATTATACTCCAAGCGGTGTGAACATACATGGCGTCGGGATAGAGCCCGATATAGTCGTAGAGTGGGATTATGAAAGCTATAAGGAAGACGGAGAGGATAATCAGTTGAACGAAGCGGCTGCTTATCTTGAGAAAGAACTTGGTATCGCAAAATAAACGGTTGTCAGTAGTCAGTTTTCCGGATAAGAAAAAGAGACAGATTATGGATCATTTTGTTCTTCATTCTGAATATAAGCCGACAGGCGATCAGCCTAAGGCAATAGAAGATCTTGTAAAGGGTTTCAGGGAAGGAAACCAGTTTGAAACACTTTTGGGTGTTACAGGTTCAGGTAAGACCTTTACCATGGCAAATGTGATACAGGCTCTTAACAAACCCACCCTTATAATATCTCATAATAAAACCCTGGCCGGGCAGCTGTACGGAGAAATGAAGGAGTTCTTTCCGGAGAATGCCGTAGAGTATTTTGTATCATATTATGATTATTACCAGCCGGAAGCCTATGTCCCCTCCACAGATACCTATATAGAAAAGGATTCCGCGATAAACGATGAGATAGACAAGCTGAGGCTTTCTGCCACGGCATCTCTTTCGGAGAGAAGGGATGTAATTGTAGTTGCGAGTGTATCCTGTATCTATGGAATAGGAAGTCCAAGTGACTATATAAATATGATAGTTTCCTTGAGACCCGGCATGGTCAAGGACAGGGACGAGGTCATAAAGGAGCTTATAGGCATCAATTATGAAAGGAACCGTATGGATTTTTCAAGGGGAAAATTCAGGGTTCTCGGTGATGTCATAGAGATATTTCCTGCCTGGGAATCGGACAGGGCGGTCCGTGTGGAATTTTTCGGTGATGAGATAGACAGGATAGTGGAGATCGATCCCCTGACAGGGAAGGTAACGGCACTTATGAGCCATTTTGCGGTCTTTCCCGCCTCTCACTATGTTATTCCGCCCGAAAAGATAGAGGAGGCTGCAAGAACCATAGAAGAAGAGCTCAATGAGAGGATCAGATTCTTTGAAAGTGAGGGAAAGCTCTTAGAGGCACAGAGGATAGCAGAGAGAACGAGATATGATATAGAGATGCTAAAGGAAACGGGATTCTGTTCCGGTATAGAGAATTACTCCAGGCATATGTATGGTACAAAGCCGGGAGCTACACCCTATACCCTTATGAATTATTTTCCGGATGATTATCTTATAATAGTCGATGAGTCACATATGACCATACCCCAGATAGGAGGTATGTATGCAGGAGACCAGTCAAGAAAGACGACGCTTGTGGATTACGGCTTCAGGCTTCCTTCGGCTAAGGATAACAGACCTTTAAATTTCTCCGAATTTGAGAGTAAGATCGATCAGATGCTGTTTGTATCGGCTACACCCTCGGTTTATGAGGAAGAACACGAGCTTTTAAGAACAGAACAGGTAATAAGACCAACAGGTCTTTTGGATCCTGAGATATCCGTCAGACCCACAAAGGGTCAGATAGATGACCTCATATCCGAGATCAGAAAGGTCACTGCTGCGGATAATAAGGTTCTTATCACGACTCTTACAAAGAAAATGGCCGAGGATCTTACCGGCTATCTGAAGGATTCTGGGATAAGGGTAAGATACCTTCATTCTGATGTGGATACCCTTGAGAGAACAGAGATAATAAGGGATATGAGACTTGATGTCTTTGACGTTTTGGTCGGTATCAACCTTTTGAGGGAGGGACTTGATATCCCCGAGATAGCCCTTGTAGCCATATTGGATGCCGATAAGGAGGGGTTCTTGAGATCAGAGACATCCCTTATACAGACTATAGGAAGGGCTGCAAGAAACTCTGAGGGACATGTCATCATGTATGCGGATATGATGACGGATTCCATGAAAAGGGCGATAGACGAAACAAACAGAAGAAGGGATATTCAGCAGAAATATAACGAAGATAACGGAATAACCCCTACAACTATCAAAAAGGCTGTCAGGGATCTTATCAGTATAACAAAAGAGATAGCAAAGGAAGAGCTTAAGTTTGAAAAGGATCCCGAATCAATGAGCGATAAGGAGCTCGATGCCCTTATAAAGAAGATAGAAAAGAGTATGAAAAAGGCAGCTGCCGAGCTTGATTTTGAAACTGCAGCAGACTTAAGGGATGAGATGCTTAAGCTTAAGAACTTAAGAGGTTAAGGAAAAAGGTTCGACAGATCCTGAATTAAGGATAATAAGGAGTATGAAGTGGATAAGCTTTCTGTAGTTATACCAACCTATAATGAAGCTGAAAACGTAGGAAATCTTGTAAATCAGATAGATTATGCCCTTAGAGGAATACCTTATGAGATCATTTTTGTTGATGACAGCAGGGATGAAACACCTGAGGTTATTGAAAAAGTGATGAAAGAGAACCGGAATGTAAGACTTTATCACAGGACAAACGAGAGTGGACTTGCAACAGCGGTTTTAAAGGGCTTTGAGCTTTCCAAGGGAGATTATATAGCGGTCATGGATGCTGATCTTCAGCATCCGCCAACGATCCTTCGGTCCATGTATGCCGTCATAGCGGACGGATATGATATCTGTGTGCCAAGCAGGTTTATAAAGGACGGAAGTGACGGAGGACTCGGACCGTACAGGAAGTTAGTATCAGGAGTGGCAAGATATATAGGTAAGATATTTTTGCCCTGTCTCAGAAAGGTAACTGATCCGACAAGCGGTCTGTTCATGTTTAAAAAGGAAGTTATAAAGGATGCCGATCTCAGACCTATAGGCTGGAAGATACTTATAGAGGTTCTTGCCATGGGAGAATATGAAGCCATAGTGGAGATACCCTATAAATTCCAGGCAAGGCCTGCGGGAGAGTCTAAGCTAAGCTCTAAGGTTACCATAGAGTATTTAAAGCAGGTAAGGGAGCTTATGAGCAGGAGCAGAAATAAAACGACCAAAAAGGTCATAGTCTGTTCAAAGAAAAAGCTTTTAAGCTTACTTGAAAACCTGGATGGGTAAAGGAGATCATAATAAGTGTTTAAGAGCCATGGAGAATCATAATGGTATTTAGTTCTGTCATATTTCTCTGCTTTTTCATGCCAGTGATGATAATAGGCTATTATATATTACCCGGAAAGCTTCGTAACCTGTATCTTGTGTTAGGAAGCTTATTTTTCTATGCCTGGGGCGGACCTGAATATGTTTTTATCATGATCGCCTCAATTACGGGAAATTATATTTTCGGAGTGCTTCTTGATCTGACGGGCGGGCGCCTGATAGGAAGAAAAAAGATAATAACGGGAAGAATACTTCTTGTTATCACCATATTGTTTAATCTCGGGATACTGTTTTACTTTAAATACTATACCTTTGCACTTACAACCCTTCATGACCTCTTCATGCCAGGGCTTGCCATAAAGGAGATCACTCTGCCGATAGGTATATCCTTTTATACCTTCCAGGGAATGTCATATGTCATAGATGTATACAGAGGGTGCGGAATAAAGGAAGGTACGGTGAGGGATGACACCCTTGTGCAGAAAAATCCCTTAAACCTTGCTTTATATATATCCATGTTTCCTCAGCTGATAGCAGGTCCCATAGTCAGATATACAGACATAAAGCCATATCTTAAGAAGAGACAGGTAAATCTTTCGGGTTTTTCAAAGGGAGTGGAGAGATTCATAATCGGACTTGCAAAGAAGGCGATACTTGCAAATACTCTCGGTGAAACGGCAGATAAGATATTCACTACAGATTATTCATATATGGGTGTTCCGGTGGCCTGGCTTGGGGCCATACTTTACACTCTGCAGATCTACTATGATTTTTCCGGCTATTCCGATATGGCCATAGGTCTTGGAAGGATATTCGGATTTGAATTTATGGAGAATTTCAATTATCCTTATATATCAAAGTCTGTTTCGGAATTCTGGAGAAGATGGCATATTTCCCTGTCCTCCTGGTTCAGGGACTATCTTTATATCCCTCTTGGAGGAAACAGGACGGGTAATGTTTATTTTAACCTTTTCATAGTCTTTCTTGCCACGGGAATATGGCATGGGGCTGCGTTTGGCTTCATAGTATGGGGACTCTGGCACGGACTCTTTATTATAACAGAGAGGGTATTTCGTAAAAAGGGAGTGACCCTGAAGCTTCCTGCAGTAGTCAGATGGCTGTATACAATGCTGATAGTTGTTCTTGGCTGGGTGCTCTTTAAGCTTGAAGAGCTTCCCGCAACCTTTGAATATATCGGGGCGATGTTTGGAATGGATCATGAAAGCTATGTGGAGTTCTCACTGAGATATTATCTTGACAATAAGATGATCTTTATTCTTATAATAGCGATAATTGCAGCGATACCCTGGGCCCAGATACTTCCGAGGCACTTAGCATCATATATTTCCGCACTCAGTCTGCAGGAGGAAGGAAAAACGGCCGTTATTATAAAGAGGATATCATTGATCATCCTTATGGCGATTTCCTTTATGTTCATTATAAACAGCAGCTATAATCCGTTTATTTATTTCAGATTTTAGGTGCGGGCTGAGAAAATCAGCCGTCGGAGACGGATGATTTTCCTTAGCAAGCACGGGGCGGGATCCGGGAACGCTATCAGTTATTCCTTAAAACCCGGGGATTAAAATATTGATACCCGTAGCATTAATGGGAGGAGAGCATGAAAAATAAAATATCCAACATCATATTTATAGTGCTGTTCATGGCTATCCTCATTCTGCCCGCAGTATTTATAAACACAAAGACACAGCAGATCTCTCTTATAGATAATGTGATCCTTACGGAATGGCCCGGTATGGATATAAGACTGTCCACTATAGAGGATATAGAGAGCTATGTTAATACAAGGATAGGCTTCAGGGAACAGATAATATCGGCATATACATACCTCAACGACAAGCTGTTCCATGTAATGGTGCATCCCCTCTTCATGTACGGAAAGGAAGGGCATATCTTCTTCAAGGATCCCGCCTATATTAAGGCTTATCAGAGACTTAATACTGATGAGGAATGGCTCGACTCCTTCAGCAGATATCTCGAAAGGACCAAAGCCTATCTGGATGGTAAGGATATAAGATTTTTGTATTATCTGTGCCCGGATAAAAAGACTGTATATTCTGAATATTTCCCGGAATCCATCTATGTAAACGAAGACAACACACCCGTTATTGAATATCTTGAAGGCGACCTGGAAAAGACAGATATAGATTATATAATACCGGATGATGAGCTTAAAGAAGCTAAGAGCACACAGGTTGTATACAATAAGCTCTATGATGCGACACACTGGAATGAGGACGGTGCTTTTATAGGTCATGAGCTGTTGGATGAAAAGATTCAGGAGTACTTTGATGACGTGGCGCCTCTTTCAAGAGATGATTATGACAGGACCATGGAGACAGAGGATTCGCTGGATGTTTCGAGATTTCCCATAAATGAACAGGTTCCGCTATATACCCTGAAGGAAGATAAGAGCCAGAACTTTACGGATCTTTTGCTTACCTCACTGGAATTTGAAAATCCTTCCTTTTACTGTCATTTTGTTAATCCCGAATGTGAGAACAACAAGATCTTACTTGTTTTTACCGACAGCTATTTTAAAGGCTATTATAAGTTTTATCAAAACAGGTTCAGGGAGGTTTATTTTGTCCACAGGCAGAATTATCGCAATCTTCAGTACTATGTGAATCTTTTCTTCCCGGATATGGTTGTCTTTGAAACGGCGGAGAGAAGCATAAGCGGTGAAATGATGGAGCTTATAGAGCAGGGCTTTGACGATGTGACCTATGAGCCGGCTTATGACGGAAACGGAGAGTTTAAAAAGAAAGCTTCCTTAAGATATATGCTTTCCGAGGTCAAAGGATTAAGATATACGGGCGATGATAACAGACTCCTTCTCAATGTGAACGGAGGAGACCAGATAGTGAGCATAAGAGGCTTTCTTGTGGACGATGACTACGACGGACAGAGCTATGATATCTATGCAAGGATAGGCGGAGAAACTATCATAGAGGGTGAGTATGATACTCTTTCCGATCCCACAAGGAGCTCATCAATGACAGAATTCTGTCTTAATATACAGAGACGATACCTTATCGAGGAGGATATCGAACTGATAGCGGTAGACAGAGAGACAAAGGAAGAATATCTGGTGGAGGATTTTGAAGTAAGATATGAACAGTAGATCAGATATGAATGATAAAAAGCAGTTTATAAGGATAAGGGGAGCCAAGGTAAATAATCTTAAGGATGTATCCCTCGATATCCCCAGAAATAAGATGGTGGTCTTTACCGGACTCAGCGGATCAGGAAAATCCTCTCTTGCCTTTGATACGATCTATGCAGAGGGACAGAGAAGGTATATGGAATCCCTCTCCTCCTATGCAAGGCAGTTTCTTGGACAGATGGATAAACCGGAAGTAGAGAGCATTGAAGGTCTTCCTCCTGCCATATCCATAGACCAGAAGTCAACAAACAAGAACCCGAGATCCACGGTGGGGACGGTTACTGAGATATATGACTATATGAGACTGCTCTACGCAAGGATAGGTATACCCCATTGTCCGAATTGCGGAAAAGAGATAAGGAAACAGTCTGTTGATCAGATCGTTGATACCCTGATGGGTCTTGAGGAGGGAACAAAGATACAGCTCCTTGCTCCTGTAGTCAGGGGACGTAAGGGCAGACATGAGAAGGTAATAGAAAGTGCAAGAAAGAGCGGCTACGTAAGGGTCAGGATAGATGGAGAGCAGTATGACCTGCTTGATGAGATAGAACTTGAAAAGAATAACAAGCATAATATAGAAATAATAGTTGACAGACTTGTCATAAGGAAAGGGATAGAGAAAAGGCTGACAGATTCCGTGGAAAGTACACTGTCCCTTGCTGACGGGCTCATGATAGCCGATATAACAGGCGAGAGGGAAATGACCTTTTCGGAGCACTTTTCCTGTCCGGACTGTAACATCAGCATAGATGAGATAGAACCAAGAAGCTTTTCCTTTAATAATCCGTTCGGAGCCTGCCCTGTCTGTGCAGGTCTTGGATATAAGATGGAATTTGATCCCGACCTTATGATCCCTGATAAGACTCTTAGTATAATGCAGGGTGCCATAAGGGTCATGGGATGGCAGAGCTGTACCGATAAAACAAGCTTTACCTATGCCACACTCAAGGCTCTTACGGAAAGATACAGGTTTGATCTTGATACACCCTTTGATAAATATCCCGAAAAGATACAACATATCATAATATACGGAACGGACGGTGAAGAGGTAAAGGTTCATTATAAAGGTCAGAGAGGTGTCGGGGTCTATGACGTTGCATTTGAAGGACTTATAAAGAACGTTGAAAGAAGATACAGGGAAACCGCATCCGATACGATGAAAGCCGAATATGAGGCTTTTATGAGGATAACCCCCTGCCCGGAGTGTAACGGTATGAGACTGAAAAATACTGCACTTGCAGTAACGGTCTGTGGTAAAAATATCTATGAATTGACTGATATGCCCATAAAGGAAATGCTTCCGTTTATCGAATCCTATGACCTGACGGATAACGAAAAGCTGATAGGTAAGCAGATTCTCAAGGAAATTAAATCACGATTAAGCTTTTTGATCCAGGTCGGTCTTGACTATTTGACTCTGACAAGGTCTGCCGCATCGCTTTCCGGAGGGGAGGCACAGAGGATCCGGCTTGCCACCCAGATAGGTTCGGGACTTGTGGGAGTGGCATATATCTTAGATGAACCAAGCATCGGGCTTCACCAGAGAGATAACGATAAGCTGCTTTCTGCCCTTGAGGATCTTAAGGACCTTGGCAACAGTCTGATAGTAGTGGAGCATGATGAGGAGACCATGCGAAAGGCCGATTATATTGTTGACATAGGACCGATGGCCGGTGCCCACGGCGGTGAGGTCGTGGCAATGGGAAGTGTCGATGATATAATTAAGGAAAAGAGATCGATAACCGGAAAATATCTCTCGGGTGAGATAACAATACCTATACCCGATAAAAGAAAGAAGCCGACCGGCTGGCTTAAGATAAAGGGGGCCGAGGAAAACAATCTTAAATCGATCGATGTGGATATACCTCTCGGTGTATTTACCTGCGTGACGGGAGTATCGGGCTCCGGAAAGAGCTCACTGATCAATGAGATACTGTATAAGGCTCTTGCCTCTAAGCTTAACAGGGCAAATACCGTACCCGGAAAATATAAGAGCATAAAGGGAGAGGAAAAGCTTGATAAGGTCATAGACATAGACCAGTCTCCCATAGGAAGGACTCCAAGATCCAATCCTGCAACCTATACAGGGGTGTTTGATCTTATAAGGGATCTTTTTGCAAAAACAGCAGAATCAAGAGCCAGAGGTTACAGTAAAGGAAGATTCAGCTTTAACGTAAAGGGAGGAAGATGTGAAGCCTGCTCCGGTGACGGTATAATCAAGATAGAGATGCATTTTCTCTCCGATGTCTATGTTCCCTGTGAGGTCTGCAGAGGCAAAAGGTATAACAGGGAAACCCTGGAGGTTAAATATAAGGATAAAAATATCGCGGATGTCCTTGATATGACAGTTGAGGAAGCACTTACGTTTTTTGAAAATATACCTTCCATAAAAAACAAGATACAGACACTTTACGATGTAGGGCTCTCATATATAAGGCTCGGGCAGCCTTCGACCACGCTTTCGGGCGGAGAGGCCCAGAGGATCAAGCTTGCTACAGAGCTCTGCAGAAAGAGTACGGGAAAGACGATCTATATTCTGGATGAACCCACGACCGGACTGCATTTTGCCGATGTCCACAAGCTCATTGAGATATTAAGGAGACTTACGGATGGAGGAAATACCGTTGTTGTAATAGAACATAACTTAGATGTTATAAAGACTGCGGATTATATTATCGATCTTGGACCGGAAGGTGGAGACGGTGGTGGAAACATCGTTTGCTTCGGAACTCCCGAGGAGGTTGCGAAAAACAAGGATTCTTATACGGGATATTACATAGATAAGATCCTCAAAGATCAGAAAAAGAAAAAATAATAAAAAATGCTATAAACTTTTCTACATTGTGACCGATATAATTATCAGAAGCAGGGAAGCGCATATAACGGATGGAACCGTTCCGTTTATGCGCTTTATTGTTTGAAAAAATCTTAAAAAGGCGCAAATGCGCAGGGTTTTATCAAGGTATAAAATAAATATTATTAAAACTAAAAAATCTCTAAAAACCTTTGAATAACCTTATATGATAGAGTATAATGTATTCGTGATTTTGCGTACAATAATAAATGATCTCTGAGATCATGATTATTTAAACGATAATTAAACCATGAAAGGGGATTGCGAATATGGTTTATACCGATATAGGGATAGATCTTGGGACTGCGAGCATTTTGGTCTACATCAGGGGAAAGGGAGTTGTACTTAAGGAACCGAGCGTAGTAGCTTTTGACAGGGATACCAATAAGATCAAGGCAATAGGTGAAGAAGCAAGACTCATGCTCGGAAGGACACCCGGCAATATAGTAGCGGTAAGACCTCTCAGACAGGGAGTTATTTCCGATTATACCGTTACCGAGAAGATGCTTAAGTATTTCATGCAGAAGGCCATAGGAAAGAAAACCTTCAGGAAGCCGAGAATAAGTGTCTGTGTTCCCAGTGGCGTAACAGAGGTTGAGAAAAAGGCAGTTGAGGATGCAACCTATCAGGCAGGCGCAAGAGAAGTTGCCATAATAGAGGAGCCCATAGCGGCAGCTATAGGTGCGGGAATAGATATCAGTAAGCCCTGTGGAAACATGATAGTTGATATAGGCGGAGGAACGACTGATATAGCAGTCATATCCCTTGGAGGAACGGTTGTAAGTACATCGATCAAGGTGGCAGGGGATGATTTTGACGAAGCGATCGTCAGATATATGAGAAAGAAACACAATCTTCTTATCGGAGAAAGAACCGCTGAGGAGATAAAGATAAAGATCGGAACGGCTTATAAGCTTGCAGAGGTTGATTATCTTGAAGTTAAGGGCCGTAACCTTGTAACAGGTCTTCCAAGGACAGTAAAGGTATCCTCAGAGGATACCGAAGAGGCCTTAAGGGAGACATCCTCACAGATAGTAGAGGCTATACACGGAGTGCTCGAGCGTACACCTCCGGAGCTGGCTGCGGATATCGCAGACCGCGGAATAGTCCTTACGGGAGGGGGAAGCCTGTTAAGAGGACTTGAAGATCTGATAGCATATAAAACGGGTATAAATACTGTAACGGCGGAAGATCCCATGACTGCTGTGGCTATCGGAACCGGTAAATTCGTGGAATTTCTTGCGGGATACGATGGAGACGTGGAATAAGGGAGCCGGGATAAGGAGTATATATGTTAAAGGGCTTATATGTAGCAAGTACGGGAATGGTCAATGAACAGAGAAGGGTAGATGTCATGACCAACAATCTTGCCAATGCGGCTACCACAGGATATAAGAAGGAGGGTACTACAGCAGAGGCCTTTCATGATGTACTTGCATTAAAGATAAAAGACACATCGGAACCCGGTGTTGCCAGACGCCTTGGTACCATGAATCTGGGAGTAAAGATCGGGGAAAACTACACCGATTTCAGCCAGGGACCGTTCCATGAGACAGAGAACACCTTTGACATGGCTTTATCGGGCAGCGGATTTTTTGCGGTCGAGTTTACCGATAAAGAGGGAGAAACCTCTGTTAAGTACACAAGAGACGGAAGCTTCACCTTAAATGTTAAGGGAGAGCTTGTAAATAAAAACGGCGATTATCTTCTTGATACAAACGGGAATCATATAGTGCTTGATCCCCTTCAGACATATTCAATAGACCGGACCGGAACCGTAAGACAGTATGATCAGAATCAGGCTCTTGCCACGGTCCAGGTCGTTGATTTCGAGAACTATGATTACCTCACAAAATATGGAGAAACCTATTACGAACCTGTGGATGGATTTGAATTTGCACCGGCAAATGCCCAGGTTTATTCGGGTTACCTTGAGGCATCGAATGTTCAGACGGTCAGTGAGATGGTAAGTCTCATAGCCTATAACAGGGCATATGAATCAAATCAGAAGATCATTCAGGCATATGATTCAACGCTTGATACTGCAGTAAATAACGTAGGACGTGTATAAGGCAAAAGATAACGGAGGTAAGATGATATGGTAAGATCTTTATGGACAGCTGCAACAGGAATGATAGGGCAGCAGATAAATGTGGATACTATATCCAATAATCTGGCTAATGTTAATACAGTAGGCTATAAGACTGAAACGAATGAGTTTAAATCTCTTCTCTATCAGAATATACAGACAAGGACCACATCGGCAAACGGAGAGCAGAAGCCTGTAAGTGCCCAGGTCGGATTGGGTGTCCGTAATGCTGCCGTTGTATCTCAGTTTACTCAGGGAGCATACCTTGAATCGGAGAATCCTACCGCAATGGCAATAGGCGGAGACGGATTCTTTGCATTAAAGGGTAATGACGGAAAGACATATTATACAAGAAACGGTGATTTCCGTTTTGCCATAGGAGCAAATAACAATATGGTCCTTACAAGCTCGGACGGACTTCCTGTTTTAAATACGACGGGAAATCCCATAGAGTTAAATGCCAATAATTATATAACAAATAAGATACAGATAGATGATGAGGGATATCTTAACTATCCCGACGCCAACAATAATCTGCAGAGAATACCGGGGATGCGTATAGGAGTATATCAGTTCCAGAATCCTGCAGGACTTAATAAGGTGGGAGATTCCCTTTATGATGTGACAGCTGCTTCGGGCCAGGCTCTTAATGAGGCCACGAATGCCAATCTTACAAAGAGTGAGATAAGACAGGGATATTTAGAGGGATCGAACGTACAGATAGCCGATGAAATGGTAAATCTCATCATAGCCCAGAGAGCTTATGAACTTAATTCAAAGGCCATACAGACCGCAGATACGATGATGCAGGAAGCAAATGAGTTAAGAAGATAAGATAGGCAGCTTTAAACCGCGGAGGTAAGGATATGGATATTGGTTCTATAGGTTCTGAATATTTAAGTTCATTAAATTCTGTAATGGGTTCAAAGACCGGATCGGCTTCAGAGCTTGAAAAGAAGTTAAGCACAGATAAGTCTAAGGCTTCGGATGAAGAGCTTATGGATGTATGTAAGCAGTTTGAGGCTTATTTTATAGAACAGGTCTTTAAGGAAATGAAGGATTCGGTGGATTTTACACAGAGTACTGATAGTGCAAATAAAACCCTGATGGAATATTACGGGGACAATCTTATTAGTGAATATGCAAAAAATGCTGCAGATCAGCAGGAAAACGGGTTGGCTCAGATGCTTTATGAGCAAATGAAGCGTAACTACGATATGTAGGCTGTCCGTTTCATATCTTCATATATCTGAAAAAGAAAAAGGAACTTGATTGCAGGAATTCATGTCGGAAGAACTGACCGGCTATATCAGCCACATAATCTACAGAAAACCGGAAAATAACTATACTGTTTTTGAATTTGCAAACGGACCCGATGACATAGTCTGCACGGGCTTTCTTCATGGTGTCGATGAAGGGGAGGATCTGATCATAAGAGGTGAATATGTGAACCATCAGGTATATGGTGAGCAGTTTCGCGTTGATTCATATGAGACAAAAGCCCCTGATGATGAAGAATCCATGATAAGATATCTGGGTTCGGGTGCCATTAAGGGAGTCGGCCCGTCTCTTGCAAAGAAGATAGTGGACAGGTTTAAGGATGATACCTTCAGGATATTCGAGGAGGAACCCGAAAGGCTTTCCGAGATAAAGGGTATTTCCGAGAAAAAAGCAAGAGATATTGCTGTTCTGTTCATGGAAAAGAGAGAGATGAGAAGGGTTCTCATCTATTTGCAGCAGTATGGCATAACAAATAATATGGCTCTGAAGATATATAAAAGGTATGACCTGGAAACCTATAGGATAATCTCTCAAAACCCCTACAGGCTTGTTGAGGATATAGAGGGTATAGGCTTTAAAACAGCCGACTCTATCGCGGCAAGGACTGGAATCCGGAAGAATTCGGAGCAGAGGATAAGAAGCGGGATAGTATATACTCTGAACAGGGGAATTCAGGACGGGAACGTATATCTGCCAAAGGATGAACTCATAAAAAACTGTGCCGCCATCTTAGAGGTGGATGAGGATGAAATATGGACTCATGTCATGAATCTTTCCATGGATAAAAAGCTGGTGATCCGTTCATGGGACGATACAACCGCAGTATATATAGGAAGATACTATTATATGGAGCTTATGGCAGCAAGAAAATTAAGGGATCTCGATATAACCTGCTTTGAAGACGGTTCCGGGGTAGAGAGAAGGCTGTCACGGATCGAGAAGGATCTAAAGATAGAGTTAGAGACAATACAGAGAGAGGCCGTAAAGAAAGCTGTAATGAATGGTCTTACCGTGATCACGGGAGGACCGGGAACCGGAAAGACCACTATAATAAAGGCTATAATAAGATACTTTGAAGATGAGGATATGAGCATCGTCCTTGCGGCACCTACCGGAAGGGCAGCAAAAAGGATGAGTGAGGTGACCGGATATGAGGCAGGAACCATACAAAGGCTCCTTCATTTAAGACCGGCCTCTGAATCCGGAAATGACAATAGCGGATACTATTACGAAAAAAACGAAGATGATCCCATAGAAGCAGATGTTGTCATAATCGATGAGATGTCCATGGTGGATATCGCTCTTTTTACCGCCCTGTTAAAAGCAACCCTTCCGGGAACAAGGCTTATAATGGTGGGAGATTCCGATCAGCTTCCAAGCGTGGGGCCGGGATCCGTTCTCAAGGATCTTATAGATTCCGGCTGCTTTGAATGTGTAAGGCTTAACAGGATATTCAGGCAGGAGGAACAGAGTGATATAGTGATAAATGCTCACAGGATAAACGCCGGTCTTGATATAAAGCTTGATAATAAGAGTAAGGATTTTTTCTTCCTTGAAAGAGATGATATAAATCCGATCCTTAAAAACATAGTACTGCTCATAAGGGATAAGCTTCCGGGATTCTTAGGTGAGGATTCCCTTGATATACAGGTACTTACCCCCATGAGAAAGGGAATGCTCGGTGTTGAGTCGCTGAATCCCATTTTGCAGAAATACTTAAACCCGCCGGATGAAAATAAAAAAGAAAAAGAGTATGGGGATACGGTTTTCAGGGAAGGAGATAAGGTCATGCAGATAAAAAATGATTATCAGCTGACCTGGGTGATAAGGAGTAAGTACGGAATAGAAATAGATAAGGGAGAAGGGATATTTAACGGAGATACCGGAACGATAGTAAGCATTGAGGATAGGTTTGAGAGACTTAGTGTCGAATATGACGGCGGAAGAATGGTCGAATACGGCTTTGGAAACTTAGATGAGCTCGAGCTTGCATATGCCATCACGATTCATAAATCCCAGGGAAGTCAGTATCCCGCAATAATAATGCCTGTATTGAACGGTCCGAAGCTTTTATTTAACAGAAATCTTCTGTATACCGGTGTTACCAGGGCATCAAAATGTGTTGTCATGATAGGCAGCAGGAAACAGATAGAGCATATGATAGAAAATGTGGATGAGACTAAAAGGTATACGGGCCTTAAGGAAAGGATAAAGGAGATATACAGCTATGACCCTTGATAAGCTTCCTGAAAAGATAGCGGATATCCTCTATCCAAAAAGATGCCCTGTGTGTCATGATATAGTAAGAGAAGATAAAGGAAGGATCTGTGCAGGATGTATTAAAGATCTAAAATATGTTTTGGATCCCTATTGCCTCAAATGCGGAAGACCTGTTAAGGAAGATGAGGAGTACTGCTCTGATTGTAAAAAGGCAGGACATTTATTTGAGCGGGGAAGGGCAGTTTATATATATGATGATGTCATAAAAAACAGCATATATTATTTTAAGTATAAGGGCAGAAGGGAATATGCCATATTTTACGGAAAGGAAATGGCAGATCAGATGAAAAGATTTCTCCTTGATATCACTCCCGATGCCCTTATTCCGGTGCCGATCCATAAAAGGCGGTATGCCAAAAGAGGATATAACCAGGCACAGCTTTTGGCAGCAGAGCTTTCAAAGCATACAGGCATACCGGTTTTAGATAATATCATCATAAGGGTTTCGGATACAAAAGCACAGAAGGATCTTGATGCCTCAGAGAGACAAAACAATTTAAAAAAGGCTTTTAAAATGCTTGAAAATGATGTATCATTAAACACAGTCGTAATAATTGATGACATATACACAACCGGCAGTACAATAGACGCGGTGGCCGGATGCCTGCAAAAAAAAGGGGTCTGCAGAGTGTACTATGTTGTATTGAGTATCGGGAGCTTATAAATAAGAAAAATCTATAAGCCAGGAGGTTGTTCAGATGAACGTACGTAATTGTAAGAAATGTGGGAAGATTTTTAATTATATTTCGGGCCAGCCGATCTGCCAGGATTGCAAAAAGAAGCTGGAGGATCTCTTTCAGAAGGTAAAAGAATATATTCAGGAGAATAAGGGTGCATCCGTACAGATGGTAGCGGAAGAATGTGAAGTTGATGAAGGACAGATCAGACAGTGGGTAAGAGAAGAGAGGCTGGTGTTCTCGGGAGAGGGAAGCAGCGGAATAGTGTGTGAATCCTGTGGTGAACCCATAACAACGGGAAGATACTGTGAAAAATGTAAAGCCGGACTTATAAATTCTCTGAACGGTGCTATCAAGAAACCCGAGGCTCCCGTTATCAAGAAGAAGGAGAAGGAATCACCGAGAATGAGATTCCTTGATAAGAATTAACAAAGATAACCATGCTTGATGAAGAAAAAATAAGATTAATGACAAAAATGGCTGCTTACGAGGCAGGTGAAGGACGCAAAGATGTAAACATCAACAGCTTTTTCAGGGGTGATTATTTAAGCCTTCAGATATGGAAGTCAGCTGTCTACGGGACAGTTGGCTTTATTATCTATGCAGTGATGTCCGTTCTTTATGATCTCCAGGATTTTCTGGAGAACTTTTATAAAATGGATGTTGCGGGATATTTTAAGGATCTTTTGATAAAATATGCCGTAGTCCTTGGTATTTATATCGTTATATCTTATTTTGTATATCTGTACAGGTATATTAAGGGAAAGAAGCATTTGAAGAGGTATATAAAGGCGTTGAACGAGATCTACGGGATGTCCAGAAGATGAACTGCATCCGCTGTTTTTCGCTTTTGCTTGATGGAAAGGATATTTGGAATTGGAAACTCTGTATGCATTAAAGGAACAGACAGCAAAGATATATTCTCATTATGAAAACTATATATTGCCGGTATTGAAATTTTTTCTGCTCCTTATAACAATGCT
>JAILEM010000191.1 GCA_024687745.1 Lachnospiraceae bacterium | reverse complement strand
GCTACTTCAGTAAAACGTTCATTCCTTTCGAGCCCTATGAGGTCTTCTAAAAGGTGAGTAAATCGGCTATGGTCGGTGCGGGATCTGAAATACGTACACTCAAAAGATATATCTCCGACCGAACTAACCAACGTACGGGTGTCGTTCCTATGAACAACATAGTGTTGTTCCCGCCAGACGCTTTTGCGTATTGCCTGATCCATTTCAGACAGGATCGCACCAAGAAAACCGGCTGCAAAGGCTTCTGTTGACGATTTGACAGAGGTCTCGAGGTTACTAAATTCCTTAGGGTTTTCAAAGAATTCCTTTTCTGCTTTAAAAACAGATGTTAAAAGGGTGTCTAAAAGTGATACAATGTCCATGAGAGTAATCCTCCTTGATTAGTTTTTTTCGTCGAAAACATTGTATCAAAGATTGATGGGTTACTCTCTTTATATTTTATTAGTGAACCAACTAAAGGTTTACTCTAATTAACATAAGTTTTGAAACAAGTGAAAATCATCCCCTCATCTTTTGGTCTCATCTTAAAGATTCCCACCGCAAATGCCGATATACATAAATGGAGACATTTATTTCCGGCATGGATGCGATCAAATGGAAACACAAGGCTGTCGCAGAAATGCGGCAGCTTTTTAATTGCGCAACATATTGTGCAATATGCGGAAAAAGGATACAATATAAGCAGTATGGGGGTAATCTTAAAGGCGTAAGAGCCGTCCAATCATCATGAGAGTTGAAAAACTGTTTAATATTATAGGATCTGATTTCTATACGGGTGTTCCGGACAGCCTGTTAAAACCGCTGTGCGACTATTTGATGTACCGGTATGGAATTGATAAAAACCATCACATAGTTGCGGCAAACGAGGGGAATTCTGTCGGGATAGCCGCTGGCTATCATTTGGCAACTTCTAAGATTCCCGTTGTATATATGCAAAACAGCGGTGAAGGGAATGTTATCAATCCGCTTGCTTCGCTTGTTAACGATAAGGTTTATGCAATTCCTATAATCTTTATTATTGGTTGGCGAGGTGAGCCCGGAGTACATGATGAACCTCAACATGTGTATCAGGGTATTGTGACAGAAAAACTAATGAATGATATGGACGTTTCAACTTTTGTTATCGGTAAAGATACATCGGATGAAGAAGTCACAAAAAAAATGGAATCATTCAGAAAGATACTGGCAAACGGAAAACAGGTTGCTTTTATAATAAAAAAAGGAGCAGTTGAGTTTGATGGTGAGGTAGATTACAGCAATCATCATAGCCTTAACCGGGAAGAAGCAATTCAACGAATATTGTCAGTAACAGACGAAGATCCGGTTATTTCTACAACGGGTAAAATCAGCCGAGAACTGTTTGAAATAAGAGAAAAAAAAGGTGAAGCTCATGACAGAGATTTCCTTACGGTGGGATCTATGGGGCACTGTTCATCTATAGCATTGGGAGTAGCACTTAACAGACCTGAGAGAAAAATCTGGTGTATTGATGGAGACGGTGCGGCAATTATGCATATGGGGGCAATGACTGTTATAGGAGCCAATCATCCGTCAAATCTGGTTCATATCGTTATCAATAATGAGGCCCATGATACGGTGGGAGGAATGCCTACCGTTGCTTCATCAGTAGATTTCATTGAATTAGCTAAAGCATGTGGTTACACGTATGCGGTAAGTGTTGAGAATCTTGAAAAGCTTGAAAGAGAATTACTTGGGGCAAAGGATAGAGACGGCCTTTCGTTTATAGAAATTAAATGCCGGACTGGAGCGCGAGCTGATCTTGGGAGACCTACTACGACGGCTATAGAAAATAAAAGATGTTTCATGAATTTCTTACAGGTGGGGAAACGTATATGAAGGCACTGATTCTTAATTCCGGAATGGGAACAAGGATGGGGGTTTTAGCTTCCGAACATCCTAAGTGTATGACGGAAATATCGCCGAACGAAACTATCATTTCCAGACAACTGACACAGCTTGCTGATGTCGGCATTGATGAAGTTATAATCACTACAGGAAGGTTTAGTGATGTTCTTGAGAAGTATTGCCGGAGTCTTAATCTGCCTGTACATATCATATTTGTCAATAATCCCGAATATAAAGACACAAATTACATATACAGTATTTACTGTGCAAGGGAATATCTGGATGATGATATTATCCTGATGCATGGAGATCTTGTATTTGAAAACGAGGTTCTGGATCAAGTGCTTGAATCGGATTCATCATGCATGACCGTGTCTAAGACTCTCCCGTTACCGGAGAAAGACTTTAAAGCCGTTATAAAAGGTGACAGGATTGTTTCTGTTGGAACAGAATTCTTTGACGATGCTGTCGCGGCACAGCCATTGTACAAGTTCCATAAAAAAGAATGGATCAAGTGGCTTGATAAGATATGCCTGTATTGTGAATCCGGGAAGAAAAAAGTATATGCAGAGAATGCACTAAATGAATTGAAAGGGGATATCGATCTTTTTCCGTTGGATGTAAAAAGCCTTCTTTGCGGTGAGATTGATGACGCCAATGATTTGGTCTTGATCAGTAGCCGCTTGGAAGAAGTTGAATCAAGAACGGTGTATATGTCGTTTTCGACTGATGTGGTTCACGGTGGACATATAGCTATTATCAAAAAAGCCCAGAGACTTGGAAAACTGACGATTGGAGTTCTGTCGGATGAAGCTGTTGCGTCATATAAGAGATTTCCACTTTTGCCGGCATCTGAACGAAAAAAACTGTTTTCAAATATTAAAGGAGTATTTAACGTTATTGATCAAAACACTCTTTCATATAAAAGTGTGCTGGAGTCTTTAAAACCTGATTTTGTTGTTCATGGGGATGACTGGAAAACAGGTTTTCAAAAACCTATAAGAGATGAAGTTGTATCGGTTCTTTTGACATATGGAGGAAAACTTGTTGAGTATCCGTACTCTGAAGACTCCAAGTATCGAGAGATAGAACAGCGTACTCAGGCAGAATTATCTCTTCCCGATGTACGTCGAGGACGATTAAAAAAACTTTTGAATATAAAAGGTTTTGTGACTGCTTTAGAGGCTCATAACGGCATTACGGGTTTGATAGTTGAAAAAACAGCCATTTATCGCGAAGGAGC
>JAILEM010000179.1 GCA_024687745.1 Lachnospiraceae bacterium | reverse complement strand
CTTATATCTGCTTCCTGTATAACAGGCCCTTCAGCTATGGGATCGGAAAAGGGAATACCTATTTCAATAAGATCCGCACCGGACTCAACCATTGTCATTATGTATTCCTTTGTCTTTGACAGATTTGGATCTCCCGCTGTTATAAAAGGAATAAAAGCCTTTCCGTTTTTAAATGCATCTATAATCTTACTCATTGATCTTTACCCCCCTGTATTTTGCTATTGAAGCCACATCCTTGTCTCCCCGGCCTGAGAGACAGATGAGCATGATCTGATCCTTATCCATTTCGGGAGCCAGTTTAATGGCATGGGCTATTGCATGTGCACTTTCGATGGCACAGATTATACCCTCCTTTTTTGCAAGATACTCAAAGGCATCTACGGCTTCATCATCGGTTATCGGTACATAGCTCGCCCTTTTTGAGTCTCTTAAGTATGCATGCTCAGGACCGATACCCGGATAGTCAAGGCCTGCAGAGATAGAATAAACCTCGTCTATCTGACCGTATTCATTCTGGCAGAAATAGGACTTCATTCCGTGGAACACACCGACCTCACCCTTTGACATGGTAGCCGCATGCTCCTTTGTATCTATTCCTTTTCCGGCCGCCTCACAGCCTATGAGCTCGACCTCCTTATCATTTATGAAGTTATGGAACATTCCCATAGCGTTGCTTCCGCCGCCGACACAGGCAAGCACCTTATCGGGAAGCCTTCCCTCGAGAGACAATATCTGCTCCCTGGCCTCTTTGGAGATCACCGACTGAAAATCACGTACCATCATCGGAAAAGGGTGCGGTCCCATCACAGAACCTATAACATAGAGGGTATCATCGGGTCTTCTGGTCCATTCCCTCATGGCTTCATTAACAGCATCCTTAAGGACCATAGTACCTGTCTCCACAGGGTGTACCTTAGCCCCTAAAAGCTCCATCCTGTATACGTTGAGGGCCTGTCTTTCGGTATCCTTTTTACCCATGAAGATCTCACATTCCATGTTTAAAAGTGCGGCGATCGTAGCTGTTGCCACACCGTGCTGTCCGGCTCCGGTTTCCGCTATCACCCTTTTCTTACCCATTTTCTTTGCGAGCAGCACCTGACCCAGACAGTTGTTTATCTTATGGGCTCCGGTATGGTTAAGATCCTCTCTTTTTAAATAAATCTTTGCCCCGCCAAGATCCTCTGTCATGTTTTTGGCATAGTAGAGTAGTGAGGGTCTGTTTGCATATTCGGTAAGAAGAGTATTGAGCTCCTTTACAAAATCGGGATCATTTTTATAATATTCATATTGCTTTTCCAGATTTATAACCTCGTTCATCAATGTTTCGGGAACGTATTGACCTCCAAAGTTCCCAAATCTTCCGTTAGACATTTCGTACCTCCCTGATAATGTTCTTAATTTTTTCTTCATCCTTATATCCGTCTGTTTCAGCACCGCTGCTGACATCTACGGCATATGGGGAGTGCTTTCTTATGGCAGCTGCTATATTTTCTTCATTAAGCCCTCCTGCCAGTATAAAGTCTCTGCCCATTTTATCTATAAGGCTCCAGTCAAAGCTTTTGCCACTTCCCTGACCGCTGTCCAAAAGTATGAGACCGGCTCTGCTTTCCTTTGCCCTTCTTATATCCTCATCGCTCTGTATCCTGAAAGCCTTAATGATTAAGATCTCTTTATTGAGCTCTGTAAGCCTTTCCGAAAGCTTATCTGTATATTCTTCATCCTCGTCACCGTGAAGCTGGATGATATCTATGATTCCTGCCTTAATGAAGTTAAGGATATATTCCATTGTCTCATCCACAAATACACCGCATACCCTGATCCTTTTATCGATAAGGGGTCTGATCCTATTAAGCTCCTCAAAGGAAACGTATCTTTTAAAAGGCCTTGAAAGGATAAAACCGCAGTAGTCGGGAAGATATCTGTTGATGATCCTAATATCCTCAGCTCTTCTCATTCCGCAGAGCTTTATCTTAGTCATGACACTTACCTCTTAGTTCGTTAAGAACCTTTTCCTTATCGGGGCTTCTCATAAGCAGTTCTCCGATAAGCACGGCATTTGTTCCGTTTTTGTATAAGGCTGCCACATCATCCGCATTCCTTATACCGCTCTCCGAGACATAGATGACATCATCGGGTATGAGCCTTTTGAGATCAACGGAATTGCTGATATCCACGGTAAAGTCCTTAAGATTCCTGTTGTTGACACCTATGATGCCGGCTCCCGACGTAAGGGCCATCTCTGTCTCGGCTTCATCATGAGCCTCTACCAGGGCAGATAATCCAAGAGAATGTGCCGTATACAGATATCTTTTTAAGGTATCCTTGTCAAGCAGTGAACAGATAAGAAGGACTGCTGAAGCTCCAAGAACCTTTGCTTCATAGATCATATATTCATCGATCGTAAAATCCTTTCTTAGGACAGGTATTGACACATTTTTTGCTATATCTCTAAGATATTCATCCCTTCCGAGGAAATAGTCGGTTTCCGTCAGGCATGAGATCGCATCGGCACCGGCCTTCTCGTAGTCCTTTGCGATATCAAGATAGGGAAAATCCTCTGCAATAAGGCCCTTTGAAGGGGAAGCCTTTTTTACCTCACATATGAAGCTCATTTCCTTTCCCATAAGGGCCTTTTTAAAAGGGAATCCGGTCTCGGGGTTTAAGGAGAGAGCCTCCTTTTTGATCTCTGCAAGGCTTTTCAGGCTTTTATGTTTTTCGATTCTTATTGAGGTAGCTCTTACCAGTTCATCAAGTATCATAAATTTGTCTCCCTTATGAAGGCATCCAGCTGATCCATGGCTTTTCCGCTGTCTATCATATCGGCGGCGATCTTTATCCCCTCTTCCATTGGAATATCCTTTGCCAGATGGATGGCAGCTCCTGCGTTCAGTAATACCGCATTTCTTTTGGGGCCCTTTTCGCCGTTTAATATATCCTTTAAGATCTTTGCGTTTTCTTCAGGTGTTCCTCCCACAAGGTCTGATTTTTTACAGCTCTCCATTCCGAAATCTTCCGGCTTTATCACGTAACTAGTGAAGCTTCCCCTGTTGAGCTCACATACTGTAGTAGGTCCACAGGCTGATATCTCATCTAACCCGTCGTTTCCGAATACCGTCATTGCCCTTTCCACACCTATATTGCTAAGGACATGGGTAAGGGGCTCTACCATATTTTCCTTATATACTCCAAGAAGCTGGTATTTCGGGCATGCGGGATTTGTAAGAGGTCCAAGTATATTAAATACTGTGGGTACCGGAAGAGCCTTTCTTACGGGTGCCACGTATTTCATTGAGGTATGGTAGACCTGCGCGAACATAAAGCATATCTTTATCTTATTAAATACCTCAGCCATCTTTTCGGGCTCCAGCTTTATATTTACGCCTAAGGCTTCAAGGCAGTCGGCTGTGCCGCATTTGCTGGTAGCTGCCCTGTTTCCGTGCTTTGCAACGGGTACTCCGGCAGCTGAAGCAACGATCGCGGATGCGGTTGATATATTGAAGGTATTAGCCTTGTCACCGCCGGTTCCCACGATCTCAAGAGCATTCAGATCTGTCTTAAGCTTTTTGGCTCTTCCCCTCATTCCCCTTGCGGATGCACCGATCTCATCGTCAGTGGCACCCTTTTGCTGCAATGCTATAAGGTAGGCACTTATTATCTCCGAGGGAACCTCACCGCTCATAATCTCATTCATGGAATCCTCTGCCATTTCCGGTGTCAGATCCTCCTTATTAACAAGCTTTACGATAGCCTCCTCTATGACCATTTTTTCTCTCCTTTTTAAATTCTTATCGGGTCTTA
>JAILEM010000160.1 GCA_024687745.1 Lachnospiraceae bacterium | reverse complement strand
AAGAAATCCAATGACCTGATCAAGAAGCTGACAAGCCTTGCCAGCAATTATGAGGCATCGCAGCTTAAGCGGCAGGTGGTGGTACAGGGACGGATCAAGACGATGAATGAGAGTATTTACTACATCGTCGATGATATCCATAATGCCATAACAAATAATAAAAAGATCCGCTTCGAGTACTTGCGCTGGAATTTGGATAAGAAGATGGAGCGGAGAAAGGATAAGCTCTATGAAGTCAGCCCCTGGGCGCTTACTTGGGACGATGAGAACTATTATCTGATCGGTTTTGACGCAGAAGAGGATAAGATCAAGCATTATCGCGTGGATAAGATGCGTGATATTGAGCTTACGGACGATAAGCGTGAGGGTAAGGAGCATTTCAAGCAGTTTGATATGGCTGCCTATGCCCGGATGAATTTCGGAATGTTCGGCGGTGAAGAGGTCAGGGTAAATCTCCACTTCCAGAATGAGATGGTGGGCGTGCTCCTGGATCGCTTTGGCAAGGATATTTCCATATATAAGACAGACAAGGAAGGCTGGTCGGAGACTTATGTGGATGTAGCCCTCAGTGATCAATTCCTTGGATGGATCTTCTCCCTGGGAACGAAGGTGAAGATAGTCGGCCCGGAGGAAGTGGTGGAGAGATTCGCCGGGGAAATCAGGGCGATGAATAAGTTATATTCAAAAATAAAGACTGAAAAGTAGGTGGAAGTGGTGATAGTTGGATTGTTGCGCCATGATACGCATATACGGGGTGCAGGTTACATAATTCTTGCTATAAGAAGGATTGAATGTTCAAGAAATTAAATATTTAGTTAGCAATTCTGAATTTATTGTGATATAATCATTAACGTACTGTTGTCTGTGTTCTGCTGACATTAGTCAGAGAGAGGTATGTAATGGCTATATCATATAACGGTTTATGGAAATTGCTGATTGATAAAAATATGAAAAGGACAGATTTAATTGATCAAATTGGAATTAGTAGTGGTACTCTTGCGAAAATGGGTAAAAATGAAGAAGTCGCATTGAGTGTACTTACAAAAATATGTGAAAAATATGATTGTAGTTATGGCGATTTGATCAGTTATGAGAAAACCGATTCCGTAGATGGCAATAAAGAACAATAAAAAATAAGCGAGGGATTGATTCCATGGTTATAAACAAGCATGGCAGCTTTTACTTGAGAAGTGGCTGGGGAACAAAGATTATACAAGCGGTGGAAGCGGATGAAATGATTTTTTCGCCTGCGAATGAGCAGGAAGCTGTTGATAAAATTGGCTTAGGCCGTGTCATGATAAAGGCGCTCAGATATTGGGCCGATGCAGCAGGGCTTACTACTGAAGAAAAAGTACAAGGCGGTATAGCTGAAAGAAAAACTGATTTGTTTGATTTGATCGAAGCGAATGACAGATATTTTCAGAAGCCCGGAAGTTTACTGCTACTTCATAGGAATATAGCACTAAATGAGGAAAATGCCACAGCATGGTATTGGGCTTTTAATGAGTTTGATAAACAAGCCTTTACCAAGGAAGAATTTGTGGATGGATTACACTATTATCTTGCTGTAAATGAAATGTCCATAAAAAAGGCTGCGGTAGATAAAGAGTTTAACTGCTTTAAAAATACCTATTTAGCGGAGAAAAAGTTTGATATCAAAACAGTCATGGATGAAGATACATATCCATTTTTTGGCTCATTGCATCTTCTTAGGATTAATGAAGATAAGAAATTTGAAAAAACGTATCTGACTAAAGCGGAAATGCCACTGCATATTATGATTTATGCTTTAGCAAAGGACAATCCAGAAGAAAGCGGCCATAGAGGACAGATTAGTATAGACAAAATTATGGAAGAAAAGAGGCAGGTGGGTAGGTATTTTCCGATGAGATATTCAAAACTCATAGATATGCTTCTTGAAGCGGAAAACAAAAAACTTCTTACACTCAATAACAATTTTGGCAACAGGTTTATTGAGTTTTCAGATGTTCAGTATGATAGATTACTGGACGAATATTACATGGAATAGGGGATATAACAGATGGATTATACAAAGCTGGTTACAAAGAGAGGACAATATAAGTATTCCGTGAATATCTGTTTTGATCTTCGGGATGAAGAACGCATTGCGGGTTTTATTCCGAATGTAACCACAACGGAGATATTCAGAGAATACCTCGGAGGAATGATCAGGGGTAATTCTGATATTCATTCTAGAATACTTTATGGCTCATATGGTACCGGCAAATCTCATTTGCTGACTGTAATGTGTGCTGTTTTGGGACACATCAACATAAGGGGAGAAGGGTTTAAGAATTTCACAAATTTAATTGCAAAGTATGATAAGGAGCTTGCAACTGATATACGCAAGTTCGCGAAAGAAAAAAAGCCGTATCTCGTTGTGCCTGTCTATTCGGATTACGATGATTTTGGAAAGTGCATTTCTCTTTCCTTGAAGAAGGAGTTGGACAGAAATAATATTCAGGTAACGTTTAAGGGATTTTTTGATGAAGCTCTCGTTTTGGTAAAAAAATGGAAAGCGGGCAAAGAATCATCATCAAGGCTGGAAGAGGTGTGCAAGAAACAGAAGATAATGGTAGAGGATCTTATAAAAGGGCTTTCAACATATGATTCGTCATATGAAAAAATCTTTAATAAGATTTATTCTGGGATGTCTTACGGAGCAGTATTTAACAGTACCGCTGGAAATCTTATAGACAATATGAATTATGCCAATGAGGCAATCAAAGACAAATACAGGGGTATTGTGCTTGTTTTTGATGAATTTGGTAGATATGTTGAGGACTATGGCGAAGTATTAAAAGTTAAGGCTGTTCAGGATCTGGCAGAATACTGTGATCATTCGGATTACAACAACCATTTAATTTTGGTATCACATAAGCAATTATCTATGTATACCAATGCTATGAAGAAGAGCATAAGTGATGAGTGGAAGAAGGTAGAGGGAAGATTCAAAGCAACCTCG
>JAILEM010000115.1 GCA_024687745.1 Lachnospiraceae bacterium | reverse complement strand
GCATCTGGGAATGGATTATGAGAAGGCTCTTGCCATGTGGGACGGATTTATCGTTCAATATTTCGGTACAGATGACGAAAAACAGACGGAGTATTACAAAAATGTGATCGCAGATTTCGGATTATACCAGTCAATGATCTCAAGAGGAGCCGATCCTAACTGGCCTGAAGAGATGATGCCCGTACTTATGCAGAATATCAGGGATGTCGTCCTTCCCATTGTAGACAGGGTAACAGCGGGAGATATGCCGTTTTGAAATATTTATATGATATTACCGGAGCACATTTAAATTAAATATCCTGACTATTGAAATTTAGATATGACATGATATATGGCAGGATGATAAGTATGAAAAGATAAGAAGGAGGTATGAGCGGATGGCGGAAGAAAACAGAGAAAGATATAAGGTATCTGTTGTGACTCCCTGCTATAAGATCGATATGGATCTGTTTGTCAAATGCTTTGAGAGTCTTAAGAACCAGACTATAGGATTTAATGAGATCGAATGGGTCATAGTCTCACATAACAGCAGTGAAGAACAGTACGATAATATCAGAGAGATCGTTAAAGATAATGATAATATCAGGGTTTATAAGCTTAATAACGACCGCCATACTCCGTCGAGTCCGAGAAATCACGGTATAGACAGGGCAACCGGAAAATATGTGGGATTTCTGGATGCAGATGATACATATTATCCCGGAGTTGTCGAAGAGTGTTACAGAGTGCTTGAAGAGGAAAATGCACAGATGGTGAGCTTCAGGATGGACACGGATTCAAATGATGATTCCAATCTTGTTGTAAAGCAGTTCAGCCTTCTTGACCAGACCAAAAGAAAGATCGTACTTGAAAAGGGAAATTATGACCAGACTAAGGTTATAAACGGTCCGGGTTTGATGATCACAACAAAGTTTTATGAACTTGATTTCTTAAATTTCCATGGTATCAGGTTTGATGAGGACGTTCCTTTTGCCGAGGATAATCTTTTTAACCTTCATGTATTTGCGAATATGAAGAAGGTCGTCATTCTTCCGCAGCTTATCGGTTACAGGTATTTTCTGAACGGTGGAAGCCTTGTTCAGTCTTTTAACCGGAAGGAGGAGGATATCTGGCCCATAGCTATAGGGGTGAGCAGGATATGTGAGACAGGTCTTTCGTATGGTCTGTACATGAACAATGTCATGTGCAGTGTATTCGGATATCTTAGCGCTATTTTGATGACGTCCAAAGATGTCTCTTTCGAATTCAGGGAAAAGGTGTCTGAGCTTCTTACTCCGTATATCCGGTTTTTGGAGCCTGTTAAACCATCCAAAATGGAAAGAGCGGAGACAGCCAGAATGCTTAATATCCTGCCCCAAATGGTGATCGCCAAACCCAGGCTGATGAATGAGGTTCATGAGCTTATGAAAAAGCTTGGTGTCGATATGGAAACTATAATAAAGAAAAATACCTAGGAGGAGATCATATGAAGGCAAACCAGGTAAATGATAAACTTATGCAGATCCTGCAGGATAATAAGGATTGTGACTTTGGCATGGGCAGGGATTTTCGATATATAAAGATCGTTAACGGTTTTCGCTATCTTTGTCCGGTATCGGGATATGATGATCTCGCACCTCTTATAGAGCTGACAACGCGAATAGGTGAGACAGGTATATACACGTCGCATCCGCTCATCGGGTACAGTCTGACATCCGGAACGACAGGAGTTCCGAGGTATATACCCTGCACGCAGAAGCATATTGAGGATTATAAGAAGGAATTTCTGGATATCGTTGAGAACGAAAGGACAATGCTGCTTTTAGAGAGTCTACCCAGGAACAGGAAATTTACGGATGATGTATATCTTGATTCAATATCCGGTATCATGCTCCAAAGTCTGAAAAAGAAGTTTAAGCGGCTTAACATCGTCAACCCCGAACCTCTTGTATATATTAACGAGGATATCGATTCGGAATATCTAAGGGCCTTTTTTGCCTTAAAGGATGCGGCAATAACACAGATATTTGCGCCATTTTGCTGGGGAGTTGTCAATTTCTTTAATGTGATAAAGAATAACTGGGATACCCTTCTTGATGATATAGGTAAAGGAAGTATAGATCCATCCGTTAAAATGCCTGAAGAGCTTAGAAATGAGCTTGAAGCATATATAAAGCCCGGAGCTAAGCGTGCTGAAGAATTAAGGGCACTGTATAACGGGGATTTTTTTGAGGGAGCATGGGTGGAAAAGGTATGGCCGAAGATGAAAAGGGTCATCGCCGGAGGAAGCGGGAGCTTTTCGATATACGCAAGAAGAATGAAACGCCATTTGGGAAATATAGTACATAATAACGGATTATATGCGGCATCGGAGGGAGTAATAGGAAGGGCTCTTATGGATGGATCGGATATATATACTCCGGCGGATAATTCATTATTCCTGGAATTTCTTCCCGTAAACGGAGGAGAAGCAGAGCCGCTTTTGGCGGATGAACTTGAGACGGGAAGGGATTACAGAGTGATAGTTACCAATAATTCCGGACTTTACCGCTATAGGATGGGGGATGTGATAAGGGTAACGGATAATAAAGATGGAGTTCCCGAATTTAAGATAGCCTACCGGGAAGCACAGACTGTTACGATCTGTGATACGCTGATAACAGAAGAGGATATTTTCGATGCGGTCTGTGCGATCGAGGATAGGACAGGTATTGTAATTGCCGACTATACCTTCGGGACAGAAGATGATATGTGCAGGATCTTTTTGGAACCTGAAGAGGATGCGGATAATATGAAAAGATTCTCTGATGTTTCTTTGGATGAAATAACAGAAACCGTACAGGGATCGCTGCAGAAAAAAAACACAGTGATCAAATGCAGAATACTCATTTCCGAGCCCCAGACACAGCTTCTTTACAGAGATCAGAGAAGGTATAGGGAAATAACGGCCTTAGACCAGATCAAGCCGGTGCGTTTGCTTGATA
>JAILEM010000039.1 GCA_024687745.1 Lachnospiraceae bacterium | reverse complement strand
TTTCTGGCGCCTTTTTATCTCAAATGGCGCTTTATCTCTCCCTGAGATAATCACTCTTTTTCTATTTCTCACTTTTCCCGGAACCCTTTTACCTCAAACGGCCATTTATCTCTCCCTGAGGTAATCACTCTTTTTCTATTTCTCACTTTTCCCGGAACCTTTTTACCTCAAACGGCCATTTATCCCTCCCTGAGATAATCACTCTTTTTCTATTTCTCACTTTTCCCGGAACCCTTTTATCTCAAGCGGCCATTTATCTCTCCCTGAGATAAAAGTATATTTCTGAGGGGGCTTTCTCAGCCGAAACCCTTTACCTCAAACGGCCATTTATCCCTCCCTGAGGTAAAAGTATATTTCTGAGGGGGCTTTCTCAGCCGAAACCCTTTATCTCAAACGGCCATTTATCCCTCCCTGAGGTAAAAGTATATTTCTGAGGGGGCTTTCTCAACCGAAACCCTTTACCTCAAACGACCATTTATCCCTCCCTGAGGTAAAAGTATATTTCTGAGGGGGCTTTCTCAACCGAAACCCTTTACCTCAAACGGCCATTTATCTCTCCCTGAGGTAAAAGTATATTTCTGAGGGGGCTTTCTCAGCCACAGATCAATCTTCTTTCTGCAATAGTGACAGAATATTTCGGCGTATAGAGATGTCTAAATCATCTTCCGCATCTTTAGGAGCATCCTCCACATCTTTGTATGCATCCTCATCACCTTTATTTATACCTTCCACATCTTTGTATGCATCCTCATCACCTTTATTTACAGCTGCAGCGCCTTTATGTATAACTCTGTCGATATCATCGCGTGTATCAAGAATATACCGGCTTTTAACGGGACTGTTTCTTTCAACAAGAAATACATAACCCTCTATCCTGATGGGCGGTTTCTCTTCGACCTCTATTTGCCTGAAATATTCTGACAGTAGATATTCTGACAGTATCTCAACCTGACGTTTAACCTGATTTATTGGATTCTTAACACTTTTCTGATATAAATTGCCGGCAGATGTCATCTCAATCTTATACCACTCAGGATCATCTTCATTTCCGCTAAGCTCTCCGATATAATTCTTTGCCTCGATTATAAATAAACCCCAGGGATTAATTATGAGATTATCAAGTTCAGTCTGTCTGTCGCCTGAACGTATGACAACATTATTGATAAGCAGGTCGTCTTCATTAAGAACTTCTCTTATAAGATTGCTCACAAAATACTCTCCCTCTCTTCCTGCTCTTTTCTCGGGAGACTCCGTACGTATCGGTCTTAAGCGGGATATATACAGCGATATAACAAGCATCAGGGTAAATATGATAATGACCACAATGCCAACAAACAATATTTCATTTTCCATAGCACTATCTTTCTCCGAGTCAGGACTCACTCGCAGGTCTTGCGCGCCGGATTTGGAGCTGCTTTGCAGAGATATTTCCTATCCGAATCCGTGTGCATCCTCGCGGAGCGTTTCACCTCAATACTTCAACATACGAATACTCTAAAATCTTTACTCGAGATAATAGTACTACATGGATCATATATTTTCACTAAAACTATGACTTGCTCCGGGTCTTATGACCTAATACCCGTAGGATTTATTCTTCATCAGCTCCCGGCCTTATGACCTTATATCCGTATGATTCAAGTGTGGCTATCACATCGGAGGTGATGTTTATTCTAAGCTCGGTTTCATTTAGCTCTGTCTTCTCGATTATCCTGTGAAGATAATCCACCGAGACATTTATTGCTTCTGCAAGCTTCTTTAGATTGTCACGATCCGGAAGGCCCCCGTCTGTCTCCCACTTGGCAACGGCAGATTTTGACACATTGATCTTTTCGGCAAGCTCCTCCTGGGTGAGCCTCATATGCTTACGCCTTTTAGCTAAAAATTGTCCCAAACTCATTTTCTCTGTCATGACCGTATCTCCCGCATATATGTTACCTTCAGAACTCTCAATAATCCACTTACTTATTGGTTACGCTGCGTAATTCTCCATGATCCTCCCGATCATAATAAACTCTAAAAAATCTTGCAGGGATCATACCTTGCCTGTTATCTGCATATTGTCAATATTCTCTCCCGGAATCCATATTTTATCAGATCATAAAAAAGAAAATCCCCACCGATCCGGTGAGGAAAACAGGTATGTTACAGAACACTATGGTAAAAAAACATAACCCGGTTATACAAGTCTGTCAAAGCCCCGCTGTGTAAGCATTTCGTCTATTTCATAGATATCGTATACCCTGTTATTTATCGCAACGATCAGACAGGCATCCCTTGAGTCCTTAGCGTAAAGCTCGCTCATCCCATATAGCTTTAAGGCCCTGTTTGTTTCTTCCCAGTTAAAATGTCCCGCCAGACAAAGCTTTATTATGAGATCCCTGTTCTTTGTATGCTTCTGCATCGTAATGATCTGGCTGCCGTAGGATTCACTCACATCGGCAAATGAATACACATCCTTTAATTTGATGTTCTTCTCATCCAGAACATCCTTCATATAATAGTAAAAAGCTTTCTCATCGTCCGCAAGGTATTTCCTGTTAGCTTTAAGATACTCATCTACCTGTTCGGGCTTAATGTCTTTAAGCATATCATTCAATTCATCTGTTGGTATCTTATTCATATGACTCCCGTTCTTCACTCAGGCCTCCACCCTCAAGCCTCAGGCCTCCGCCCTTTTACTCTCTCAAGTTCCTTCCCAAGCTCTTTTGCCGTGTATCTGTTTTCCGCTTCAAGGCTTATACACCTTTCAATGATTTTCCATATTTCCCCGTCTGCTCTGTGATACTTCGGCAAATCCCCCGTTATCATTACATTTAGAAGGATACCGAGTGCGTATATATCAGATTTCGCCGAAGAAGCTGACATCCCATATCCCACCTGTTCAGGGGCGGCGTAAAACTTCGTGCCCATATATCTTGTATCGTCACTCTTATCGGGATCATACCATTTTGCGACATTCATGTCCAAAAGATAAACCTCTCCCTCAGGAGTTATCATTATGTTTGAAGGTTTGATATCTCTGTGTATGATGGGTTCTGGAAGGCTATGGAGCTCATCAAGTATTGCGCATATTCCGATTGCTGTATCAACAGCCTTTTTCTCCCCGATCCCGTCTTTTCCTATGATATCCGAAAGTGTTTGCCCCTCAATGTATTCTTCTATAACGATAAGGCTGTTGCTGCTTTCATATAATGCCCTGATCTTTGGCATATGTAAAACAGGATTCCCCAAAAGATATTCGTAAATACTCTTATTGTAAGTAGTCAGGAGTTTTTTTAAAAACAATCCGCCCGTCTCTTTTTGCCTTATAAGTATGATATTGTCTCTGCCATCAATTTCCGACACATCTTCATACATGGAAAGTTCAAGAATATCACTGTCTGAAAGGCCTCTGTATGGATTCCTTAGTTCTGCCCTGTACTCATCCTCAGATCCATAGATCTCTCCTTTGTCGATCTTATTTACATATCCGCAAAGGCTGCACTTCCACTCGCCACAGTCCTCCCTGAATCCTTGCTGTATATTCAAAAGCTCTCCGCAGCCATCACAGAACCAGGTTATATCTGAGTCTGTATCGATCTCAGGATTTATGAGCACCTCCCCACAGCCTTTACAGATCCAGTATAAAAGGTCATTGCTGTACCCTTTTTGATAGGTGAGATTGGCATCACATCTTGGACAGTACTCATATGCAGGCATGTTACCCTTTGACGCATTATCAGCCATCTGACCATGATGGTTCAGATTTTTTATAAAATCCCTTATCACACTCATGACCTGTTATCGTCCCTCGTCCTCCATCAAATCAACATAACCCCTGTCCCATAGCATGACATTGAGCTTTTTAGCCATTTCAACGGCCGGCTGGGTAAAAAACTGATTCGTCATGACCACGCCGACCATACGGTCATAATAATCCTTGGCCGCATACACCTCCTGTATCGCCTTTACGCCTATAGGCTTATCATAGCATTTGCACTGTACCGCATATGAAACTCCGTCTTTTTCCGCAAGTATATCAGCCCCGAAATCCCCGCTTCCCTTTGTTACCTCCACGTCCGAAAATCCTGCCCTTCGCAGAATATCTGCGCAATAATATTCGAATTCGTGCCCCTCCATCTCATCCATGGGAAGAGGTTTATATCTGGCTCTTCTTACTCTCTCGATTATCAGAAATGCAATAAAAACGATCGCAGCGCCGATTATTATATAGCCGATCTTTTCAGCTGTCATGATCATTTCCCCTTTTCCCCATTTTATTCAATCCTTTTCACTTATTTATTCAATCCTTTTCCCTTTTTTATTCAACATTCTCCCCTGTTTAATTCAACAAAATACAGCAGAAATTTCCTCTATGTTATTTATTTTACTTATTTTCCGGATATATACCACCCGATGAGCCTGCCTTATTCTATCCCGTATTATTACGTTGAATTGTATTCCTCTGAATTTATCCTTTGATTTTCTCTGTTGTTAATATCGCTGTTTTTTCGATGATTTATCCGCCAAATCTACCTGCTGATTATATACGCCGAATCTATCTGCTGTTTTTCCGCTGAATCTGTCCGGTAATATATACTTTGAACTGTCATGCAAAAAAAGATATAATAATCAGGATTACAAAGTTCAGACATAAATTTCAGGATCACAAAGCGCATACAGTAAGATTCAGGATCATTAAGCGCAGCATAAAAACAAGGAGACAATATGGAGCATCGCTATTTTTTATTTGACCTTGACGGAACACTGACGGATTCAGCCCCCGGCATTACAAACTCTGTCATGTATGCATTAAATAAATACAATATCCGGGTATCCGACAGGCGTGAGCTGTATACCTTTATCGGCCCGCCGCTTACAGATTCCTTCATGACCCAATTTGGTTTTTCAAAAGATCAGGCACTTGAAGCTATCAGCTATTACAGAGAATACTATAAGGATACCGGAATCTTTGAAAATTCTGTTTATGAAGGCATTCCCGAATTACTCTCGGGTCTTAAAAAGCGTAATGCCTTTATAGCTCTTGCGACATCCAAGCCTTATGAATTTGCGGTAAGGATCCTAGAGCACTTTGAGCTTTATCAGTATTTTGACCATGTTGGCGCAGCAACTATGGATGGCAGTATAGCAAAAAAGACCGATGTCATCAAAAATCTTCTTTCAGAATTAAACATTCCGGACTTATCCTCCGTCCTTATGATAGGTGACCGCGACCAGGACATTGATGGTGCAAAGGCAAACTCTCTTAAAAGTGTCGGCGTACTTTGGGGTTTTGGAACCAGAGAGGAGCTTGAAGGATCCGGTGCCGACTATATAATTTCAAAGCCTGAGGAGCTTCTGTCCATCTCATGAATCTGCAAAGCAGATTACTTTTGTGATATTTTTTCACAGATCTACCAGAAATATCCCTATGCTTATCTGGGTGAAGCTTCCTTTTTGCCTGATCCTTGCGATCTTAGCTTTAAGAAGCTTCCCTGCATCCATAAGCCTTGCAAAAATGATGTTGTCCTTTTCCGGCACATATCCTATCTTCCTACCATCCTTATCCAGAATAAGAATTGCATTACTGTCAAATTTGTTATTTTCTCTCTGTAAGGTCAGGACATCTCCTTCACTTATCTCATCAAGTACAGATTCATCCTCTAAATGTGTTGTACCTGCCACAAAGGAATCAAAAAGGTGGATCTCCCTGATAAGCGGCTTGATGATATCACCGATCTCATTTCCCTGCACCAGAGATACTATATTCTGTTCACGTTCACTAAGTTCATTTGCCATTTTTTTGATCTGATCCTGACATCTGAGCTGCCAAAAGGATCCCTCCTCTCCTGCGATCATTACAACTAAGGATAATTTACACTTTTCCTTTGAGCTCTATATCTTATCTTCAGTCTGGTTTATGACCATCCACTTTACAGTCATTCCATTATGCATAAGCTCCTCTATCATCTCATCAAGCTGATTGCAATAATCCTCATATTCTTTGATCTCATTTCGTAAATCCCGCTTTTTTTGCTCAATATAATCCTCATCATCCAGAAGGTATTTATACTGGTACGGGTCCGTACTGATAATTGTCTCTATCTCTGCTTCGATTTCTTCTATCTTTATGTTTATATCGGGAATATCCACGTCTATCTCACCGATATCGTTTTTTTCCAAAAACATGTTTACAAGTACTTCGATCTCCTCCATTTCTTTGAGATTATTGCAATTATATGCTACTATCAGCCTTTGCCACAGATCGCTCAGTTCCCTGTTATCAACTGCCTTGGGATTTATATCCGGATGAATCTTCTTTACAAGCCGATGATATATGCGCTTGATCTTAAGCAGTTCTAGTTCGGTTATCTTTCCCGATCTCTTTGCCGACTCGTTATCATTTACCATCTGCTCGAATTTTTTGTAGTATTCGGCAAGCTCCCCGGCAAGATACCTCCGTAGTTCATTCTGATCTATGCTCTCCCCACGGTTTACATAAATCTGGCAAAACTCTATCGTTTTTTTCCTTCTGATCGACTCAAGCTTCATTTGGAATACTTCAAGGATCAGATCTCCAAATACCCTGGTATACTTTCTTTCATAGATAAACGCTTCTTTTTTTACCTCATCTCTCCTCATCAGGACTTCCTGATACTTCTCATAGGTAGAATTCTTGATTTTAATTATCTCTGTGTTCATTTAACCACCTCAAATCCATAAATATCATCGTATAAAGCCGTCAGTTTTGTTCTTCCGATAGCAGCTTCCTTAAAAAAATCATCTCTGCTTTTATACCATTTTCCGTTAAAGCATACGCTGCATTCCGATCCCTCCATTACGGATTCGACACTCTGCTTTTTTTCATCATAGAAGAATGTTATCTTATGCGGACTTTTAAGCAGGTAATACATGTCGTAAAAGTCAAAAAATTCCTCGTCAAATTCGATCAGCTCATACATATCGTCGACAAGCCATTTCATTATGTTAAGGTTTCCGAAAAATGCGTTATATCTTATCCTTTGCGCAAGGAAATCTTTTGCATAAAGATAAAGATCCAGTGCCTCGTCGGTTTTGCCCTGTTCTGTTCTGATCCTTGCAAGTCTGGTAAACACTTCCGGTACGGGGTCGAAAAGATTATTCATATCCTTTACCTTGGGATAAAGCTCTTCTATGATCTCTTCATATTTTTTCTGATCTTTTTCCACATAATATCCGTTCCTATACATATCGGCGACTTTATATGTAGAAACCGGATCTCCCTTATCCATAAGCTTTGAAAAATATTCAAATGCTTTCTTGAAATCCCGATTACCTGTCCTGCCGTAATACCAGATATATCCCAGACATTCATACGCCGGATCATAGTCGTAGGCCGCCGCCATCTCGTAATACTTAAGTGCAAGGTCGAAATGCTTGTTCTCATAATAATACCCGCCAAGATACATCATATCCTCCGGACGATGTTCTTTGTCGATCAGAAAATCCATTGCCTCTGTAAACATGAACACATCTTCATCTGACCTGACCATATCCTCGTCAAATTCCTCAACAATTTTCCTGGCTTCCTTCTCAGTCATAAACGGCCTCCTTTCGTCTGCTCTGCTTATAATTACCTCTATACCCTGTCCAGTAAATTTTTTATATTTCCTTATCCTGTCTAAATAATACACCAGATATATGTCCCATTTTCATCTCATCTAACCGGAATGGTTGTTCGATAATTTCCTTAACTTGGCTGATCACTGAACTGTAACTGTTCGATATTGTTACAGAAAGATTGATTTTAACATCTTTCTTATCCCCCTTATGTCTAACGGACTGTCTTCTGTTTCATATGTGATCAACAGATTCTTTCCCATATAGATACCATTCTCTCTGTATTCATCGAGTTTCCTAAGATTCTTCTTTCTGTATTCGTCGTATTCTAAAAGCCCGAAATGTTCAAGATAGATTTCTTCCTTTGTCTTAATATTTAGCAGAGTAAAATCAGGATATCTCACCTGTCCGTTCTTGAGCTGAAATTCCTGTTCATATCGGTATGGGATTCCCAGATCATTGAACATATCCGCCAAGATCGACTCAGACTTGGATCTCACCTTTTCTCCTCTCATCGTATCATACCTCTTTTCTTCCTCCATGAAATTGTTTGTGTTGTACGATACAGAATTCCATTCATTTATGTACATTTCGTCTGTCTGGATATATGGGCTCACCAGGACTTTACGATCAGATACTAGCTTCTCATATACAGTATCTGCATCACCTTCCGATAGTTTTGAAAATGTTCTTTCCAATATCATCAGTTCCTTCTCCGCTGCATTCAGAAAATGCTTGTTATAATCCTTTTGTGCCAGTATTGCTGCTAGTTTTCTTTCTTTTCTCGGAAGATATTCTCCTGAAGAATCGCCTTTCTTCAGCACTTTATAGTACCTCACACCCATTTTACAGTTTGATACCCTAAGCCTCCCCTCCGGGAATGTTTTCACATCACTCTTAGCGACCTTGATCGCCTTCCTTAATTTGAGTATCCGATCGTTCATGATTCTTAATAATTCATCCATTGTTATTCTCCTCCTGTTGTTATTAATGGTTTTGTAGTTATTGCTTTTGATAAAGATAGGGGTAATGTGGTAGATAATAGTGTAGTTTGTGGTTTAGGTTGTAGTGGTATAGGTAGTAGTGGTGTAGGTTATGGCTTAGATTGTGGCAGTAAGGAGATAAGAAATGCTTTTTTATCTCAGGACATATTTTTATCTTCTCTTAGATATACATTTTTCCCTCTTTCTTCATATATAAAATTTGTTATTTATCTCAAAATACAATTCTTTCTCTTTTGAGATATACGTTTTTCTCTCCTTCCTCGTATTAAAATTTGTTATTTATCTCAAAGTGCAATTCTTTCTCTTTTGAGATATACGGTTTTCCCTCTTTCTACGTATATAAAATTTGTTATTTATCTCAAAGTGCAATTATTTTTCTTTTGAGATATACGGTTTTCCCTCCTTCTACGTATATAAAATTTGTTATTTATCTCAAAGTGCAATTTTTTCTCTTTTGAGATATACAAGCCTCCTGATTTTTAACATATTCAGAATCTGTTGTATATCTCAATTCTCATTTTTTCCTCCTCTGAGGTAAACAGCTCTTGATTTTTTAACATATTCAGAATCTGTTGTATATCTCAATTCTCATTTTTTTCTCCTCTGAGGTAAACAGCTCTTGATTTTTTAGCATATTCAGAATCTGTTGTATATCTCAATTCTCATTTTTTCCTCTTCTGAGTTAGACAACTATTGAATTTTACGCATATTTAGAATCTGTTGTATATCTCAAATTACATTTTCCCCTCTTTGAGTCATATTTTATGTCTTTCTCAAATATTTCTCAGGAATTATTCTTAGAACAGGAACAGAACAATCTCATCTTTTACTATCAGACAATAAATACAGCGCTGAAACAAAGAAATGTAAATTGAATAGTACAAAATTTATACATTGAATAAAGCAGACATTAAATTATTAGAGAATATAAGCGGTTATGAATTAAAGAATATATCAGTTTAAAATAAAATGGATATATCAGTATATGAGTTTATGGATACATGAATATTACAGTATCTGTGCTTTAGTATTTAAGAATATGTTTATTTACAAATTTGAATGATAAGTTAACTATTTCATGGCGTCCTTATGGAAGTATATACAGTTTCCGGATTTGTTATCTCAGGCAATTCTCACACAGATCGTTATAGCCTACGGAAACAGCTTCATCTACGGTATGAAAATATATTCTGTTTTCCTTATACGGCAATGTTCGACAGGTAGATAGGTGAACCTTACCATTATCTTTATTAACAATACAATTGGCTGTTTCTGCTGTGGCCGTCCCGGTATTTCTTATATCTAAGCTTATAGCGGATTTCACTGTAGTCCCATTAAGAGTGTTTGTTGCAAGCATGCTGTTATTAAACGAATTCAAAACTAATGCATTATTATATAAAAGGCTCCCGGCAGCTAAATCATTATTCAGGGAATTAGATGAAGCTACAGTACTTACCGTCCCGCTTTATTTGCCGACTGCATAGCGATATATGCAGCGGTTTCTTTGCTCACCGAGAATTCTGCAGGAAAGAATGCTGCCAATGACATCTCAACAGTCTTTGGATCTACGACAAGCCCCAAAGGATCAGGGGCATTGGAAAATACTGACTGCAGAGGAGTTTTCGGGGCATTTAGACCTGCAGCTGCATTATCAGATGCGTTCAATCCCGAAACAGCCGGAGTCGTACCTGAAACTATGGTGTTTGATGATACTGTATTCCCTGTATTCCCTGTATTCCCTGTATTTCCTGTATTGGCTGTATTGGCTGTAGTTGAAGTAACTGCGCCCGGAATTGGTGTTGACGATCCGTTGTTGACACTTGGAAGATCATTTCCTGTCTGTGTTGACGATCCTTTGTTGATGCTTGGAAGATTGTCTCCTGTTCGGGATGATGAATCGTTGTTGACGCTTGGAAGATCATTTCCTGTCTGGGTTGACGATCCGTTGTTGACACTTGGAAGATCATTTCCTGTCTGGGTTGACGATCCTTTGTTGATGCTTGGAAGATTGTCTCCTGTTCGGGATGATGAATCGTTGTTGACGTTCGGAAGATTGTCTCCTGTTTTGGGCGTCTTTTCAATCTTTTTTATATCTGAAGCATCTGATTTTATCTTTCTTTCCGCGCTTTCTGCAGATGAGGCCGCAAGTTCAGCTGCTTCCGTACCTGTTTCAGCGGATGTTGAATCTAATGAGCCTGTATTCTCAGCTGATTTATCTGTACCTGATGGAGACCTTGTTATCGATACTCCCAATGTTCCAGATGGTAACACAGTTGCTGCAATTCCGGTTTTTGAACTTGAGCCTGACGCAGTTTTTTTCACATCCGTTGCCGCTATCCTGCTTCCGTCATTATCTGATAAATCCTCCGAATCAACTGATAAACTTTTCGATTCTTCCGCTATACCTTCCGAACCATCCGCTAAACCTTCCGAATCTTCCGCTAAACCTTCCGAACCATCCGCCAAACCTTCAGAATTATCCGCCAACCCTTCCGAACCATCCGCTAAACTTTCCGGATCTTCCGCTAAATCCGCTGAATCATCTGATGTATCAGGATTAGCCGCAGATTTCTTTATAACATCCCCTTTCGATGATCCTTTAGTAATGTTTGAGGTTGATCTTTTCTTATTTATATTATTTATAACCCTTTTCAGAGAATTGCCGCTCTCAAACTTTGACAGCAGTAAATGTTCCTCACTGTCCCTTCTGTCTTCTGTATGTATCCTGTTTGATCCCATAAATACAAGCGAGACCACCAAAGCTGCGGCTGCAGCTACGCCGATCAGAGGGAATATGATCTTAGAGCCCTTCTTACGCCCGGACTCGGGAGTTTTTTCATGATCCGTCATTTCCCTGTCAGGTTCACTTGCCCTTCTTAACGGTTTATTCGAAGAATTTACCTTAAGTCCGGTTTCAATATCATAATCAAAGTCATCGTCATCATCTACGATATAATCAAACTCATAATAACCATCATCAATAGATGACGGCGCATGCTTATACCCGCTATTATCTTTTGACATTATGGAATTTTTATCGATCTTATCAGATTTGTATCCGCCCATAAAAAACCTGTCTTCTTTTACGGACTCCCACTCATCTGTATTTTACACCTAAGTGATTAATTTTTCCACACTAAAATACTCGATTAGCGATAGAAGCTTATCACCTTACAAAGTTTGTCCATACCCGCTCTTCTATCCGGGGAAGTCCCGTCTTTTCTTTACCGAGAGCGATGCTTTCCATCAGAAATACCATATTTCTTGCCAGAGTACGCATTACCTGCCTGCCCTCATCATCAGCACTTCCCTCTCCGGGTGCTCCGCCGTGTATGTTGTTCCAGTAAAGGCTGCTTGCGACCGGCATATTTGAGAGAGTAAAGAACTTGTTAAGTTCGTCAAAAGTCGCCGTGCATCCCGACCGTCTTGCACATACCACACTTGCACCGACTTTCATGCTCTTATCAAATGAAGTGCTGTAAAAAAGGCGCTGCAGTGCAGACATAAGCGTTCCGTTCGCAGAACCGTAGTAGACAGGTGATCCTATGACAAGGCCGTCTGCCTCTTTAAACTTGACCGCAAGCTCATTTACAATGTCGTCGAATACGCATTTCTCATTTTTACTGCAGGTCTCACAGGCTATACAGCCCCTTATATCATTTCGTCCTAACAGTATGTTCTCATACTCAACTCCGCTTTCTTTAAAAATCTGCTCCATTTCACGAAATGCCAGTGCAATATTCCCATTTTCCCTGGGACTTCCGTTTAGCATCAGAACCTTTAAATTACTTCCCATAACCTGCTCCTTTCCCTGAAAACCCTAAGCCGGACACACCGGCTAACCTTTCACGGAATTATATCTTCCCTGTGATCGTGCCTTCATGATTTCCCGACTTCATAACTATATATCTTAATGATCCGGTGATCTAAATCCTCGTACTTCACATCCTCATAACTTCATCGATCGTGGGAATGGAATCAAGAGCCCCCGGTCTTGTGACCGCTATGGAGGATGCTTTTGACGCAAACTCAAGTCCATCCTGTGGTTTCATTTTCCTTATAACAGATGCTAAGAAAAACCCTGTAAATGTATCCCCCGCTGCAGTCGTATCCACGGCTTTTACCTTGAAGGCACTCTGACGATAAGTGCTTTCACCGTCAAAGAAAATCGCACCATCCTCACCAAGTGTAAGCACGATCTTTGCGGCAGGATTCTTATCATGGATCTCCCTGATCATTTCATCAGGATCCTTTTTCCCGCTCATCTGCTCTCCCTCTATCTCGTTTAAAAGAAAATAAGAGATCTTTGTGAGATCACATTCTTCTAAGTTTTCATTAAATGGCGAGGGATTTAAGACTATCTGCATGCCTTTTTCATATGCTTTATCAATGATATATCCAAGAAGATTTATCTCATTCTGGAGAACTATCATATCTCCCTTCTCAAATCCCGATATAACCTCATCCACAAAATCGTGGGTAATGCATCTGTTGGCACCTCCAAACAATAAAATGGAATTGTTTCCCTTCTTATCGACCTGGATTATCGTATGGCCACAGCGTCCCTCTATCATATGTACATGATCGGTATTGACACCGTTTTCAATACATTTATCAATAAGGATTCTGCCCTCTTCTCCAACAAGACCCGCATGCATAACGGAAACTCCGGCTTTTGAAAGGGCAACCGACTGGTTAAGTCCCTTTCCCCCACAGCTCAGACTGACTCCCATGGTCTTTTCAGTCTCACCCGGAAGGATGATATGATCCACCGGATAAACATAATCTATGTTCATTGAGCCAAAGCACAAAACCTTCATCACAGACAGCCTCCTGATCTTTTTTTATAATAAGTCTCTGTGAGACCTCACATGTAATATAATCCGTATGATCGGCTTCTGATTTATTATATCATTCTTTTTTATTTTTTACCGTTTTCTTCCTCTTGGATTTGTTGTTACGAATATTTAATTCGTACCTCCATGAACAATTTATTTTCATTCAGGTAAAAAAATATATTTTTTGGCTATTTACCAACTCATGGTTGATATTTATAAATTTATGAAACATTGCTGCTCAAGTCTTTTAATGGCATAAGCCTAATGCCTCTATCCGATATAATTCAAACTACTTTTTACATGGCTTAATAAGACCTTTATTGTGTTTCATTCCTATAGTTTTTCTTCCCCGCTGTTAATTTGCCGGGATAAAAATTTAGCCCTTCATGAAAGATCATCGTATAAATAAACAGAACCAGAAAACTATAAAATCGAAAATTCCCGGATCAAAGGAATCCGACTCAGCAACAATAACCCGGATCAAAGGAATCCGACGCAGCAGCAATAACCCGAGTTATAGAATTCATCGCAGAGCAAAGGAGATAATATCATGGCTGATGGAAAGAAAAATTTGAGCAATGAGGAACTTGAGAGCGTTAATGGTGGTGGTATTTTGGGTAATCGTTTGGGTATTGATACATGGACTATGACCGTTAGTTCGCCGTCCGGCTATCTGACGATCTCTCCGGAGCCGTATTGGGATCAGTATCATGCGCTGGGTGAAGTTCCGAACGGATATACAGTCTCCACCAATGGTCAGATTACAAATGGAACCGGTCCCAACGGAAATCCCTGCCAGTACAGAAAGATCCAATACAACGGTATACTGGGTTGGGCAAACGCAGCATACCTGTCCTGATCGTTAGTCTCCAATATAGAGTAAAATCTCCGGCGGTTCGGTTTGAAATCTCTTTTTTCCGGATCGTCGGATTTTTTATTTATACCCTCCCGAAAAAAAACATTAACTTCAAACATTACGCCTTTTTGCACTTATTCCTTATTCCAATTTCTCTCCGATCCTTTACCTTTGTATTTCCCCCCTGCTACCTTTTTATTGTGACAAACCGGATATTGAATTATAATATAGTATATTATTTAATAATATGATATGAAGCTTTATTTCATACGAAAGGGGAAAATATGAGCATTTTAAAAAGATTACTCTCTATATGCCTGATCTCATCACTTGCTTTAAGCGGATGTGCATATCAGATACCTGTCGCAGAACAGCCTGATCAGGCTGCACAGGAAGTATCCGAGGAATTACCGGCAGAAGTTTCAGCAGAGGTAAGCAGTATAGATACTTCTGTAATGAAGCCCTGGATAAACAGTAATATCATGGGTATTATCACAGATGATGTGAATCCGGATCTTAAAGATGATTTTTATATTAATGTCAATCGTGATTACCTTAGAACTGCCAAACTCCGGCCAGGATATTCATATGAGTTTCCTTTATATGATGCGTCAGATATGGTAAGAGACAGGTGTATCGATATACTTACAGATAAGACGCTTGAAGGAAGGGATGCCGAACTTACTCAGGGACTCTATGAGCTCTTCCTTGACTGGGATAAAAGAAACGAGATCGGATTAACAAAAATGGGACCCCTGTTAAAGCGATTAAAAGAAGTATCAACCATAGAAGAATTAAATAACTTTATATTGACAGATGAATGGCTTTACCCCGGTGTTATACCTGTCACTGTTGGACTGGGAGTTAATCACGATGATTCATCTCTTTATCAGGTGAACATCTCATCTCCTTATCTTTCTCTTAATGATTCTGCCGAATATGAACAGCTTACAGCAAATGGTGATCGTCAAAAGGAATATAATGATGAAACGGCCGGATATATTCTTGACAGAATAGGATATTCAGAAGAGGAAATTCAGAAAATCCTTGATGACAGATTCAGTTTTGAGACCAAATTGGCCGGCTATATGAAAAACAAATTGGAATGGAGTGATCCTGCATCAGTTAAAGAATCGATCAATATGGTAACTTTGGATGATATTAAAAAAATGTCTCCTAATTATCCTTTGGTAGAGCATATGGAGCTTATCGGTTATGCGGAATCAGAACTTATAAATATCAAGGAACCAAAGAGTATTGAAGGATTAAACGAATTATACAATGAAGACAATTTAGAAGAGATAAAAGCTTATCTCTTAGCAGCTACAGCCACTTCTCTTATGCCTTACCTCGATGAGGAGGCATACAGGACTTATCAGGACTGTAATATGAAATTAAATGGAATTACTGAAGTTTCTTCTGATGAAGAGAATGCATACAATATTGTCAGGTCTTATTTAAATGATAACCTTAGCCGTTTATATGTTGAAAAATATTTAAATCCGGAGATAAAAGAGGAAATTACAACTCTTTGTCAGGATTGTATAGATACTTATTCCAAAATGCTTGATGAGGAGGAATGGCTTTCAGAAGAAACAAGGGAACTGGCAAAAAATAAGCTTTCTAAGCTGACTATACGTGCGGTGTATCCGGAAAAATGGGACGATGATTCAATGCTTAGTATCATTCCCAAAGAAGAGGGGGGCGATTATTGCTCTGCAATAAACGATTTATGTAAAGCCAAAATGGAAATGTCAAATCATAAGATCAATGCAAAACTCGACAAAGATATTTGGTATGGTATCAGTATCCTTAACACGAATGCCTATTATATTTCCAACCTTAATGCGATCAATATTCTTCCGGGATTTTTCTGTGATGCCACATACAGAAGTGATATGAGTATTGAAGAAAAATACGGGGCACTTGGATATACCATAGGACATGAGATATCACATGCTTTTGATACCAACGGTGCGCAGTTTGATGGAGACGGAAATGTTAAGAATTGGTGGACTGAAGAAGACTATGCGGCTTTTACCGAAAGATCACAGAAACTGATAGAGTATTATGACAGGATAGTTCCACTTGATGACGGTAATAATTATAATGGGCAGATGGTACAAGGCGAAGTTATTGCCGACCTTGCAGGAATTAAATGTATGCTGTTAATGGCAGGCAAAATTGATGGATTTGATTATGATAAGTTCTTCAGGACATATGCGCATATGTGGGCATCCGTAATGACACTTTCCGAAGTACAGAAAAGGATAGCTACAGATGTTCATCCACTATTCTATCTGAGAATAAATACAGTGCTTTCTCAGTTTGATGAGTTCCTGGAAACCTATGATATTAAAGAAGGCGATGGGATGTATATCGCGCCCGAAGACAGAATAACAGTCTGGTAGAGTTTGTTAAAAAAGTCTGAAAAAAGCAACAGTACTGTATAAACGAGCTGTATGGAGGTAATCTTACCGCCATACAGCTCGTTTATTATCTTAGGATATCTCATTTACATAAGAACTTTCACACACTCATTTACTGAACAACATAAATATCATCCTTATCCGGCATATGAAATAATAGAATAAAAGGCTACTTTTTTCCTATCTTCTAACCAGGCAGGATATTCAACAGGAAATTCAGCAGAAAATACTGTCAAATCCTGTTGTCTCTATGATCTCTCTTATTTCTTCCTTCATGTTCAGGATGTTGAAACTGTCCGCATCATCAACTGCCTTTCTCATTATAAGTAAGACTCTCAGTCCGGCAGATGAGATATATTCAAGCTTTTCCATATCAATATTGATAACCCTGATATCTCCCTTAGCCTCTGCTTCCCTGTACAACGCAAGAAGTCCGGGTGAGGTGATCGTATCCAAACGTCCCTCGAGAATAATATTCAGTCTTCCATCCTCAAGCTTAACATCAGCATTGAAATTATCCTCCTTACAGGTAAAGCTTTCAGACACTCCGGGCTTTGCAGTCATTATCCAGAAATTGATCCTTCCTATCTCCTCTGCTGCCTTTTCCTGTATATTTTCAGGATATTTACTGAAGGATGCAAGTGTATCCGGCATATATTTGCTCATCGGAACAAGCTCAACATCAAACCCCATATCCTCCACAAATTTCTTTATCTTTTCCCTATCCTTTCCAAAGAAGGAATTATTTGACAATGTAGTCTTTGAAACAGCACCGGCCACCATCGGTCCTATCATTTGAGCCTCTTCCTTTGACATATCGGAGGTTATTATCTTAATGGTGTTTGTCTGTGCCTCATCCATCTCATTGTCAACTGTTATCCACCTTCCTCCGAATTCAAGAAGCAGCCTTCTTATGTTGGCAAAAACGGTTTCAAGCTCTGACTGTGTAAAGTACATGAGCATTCCTTCCGTTGTTATGGTGATCTCTCCCTTAGCTCCCTCGAGTGCTTTTCTTAATGAGTTGTAATTTGTGGCATCCACAGAGTGATATGATATATTTTCATTTTCACCTATCACCTTTTTTACTGCAGGCTCCATCGAATCGATAACTGCGGGAAGATCCATTCCAAAGTACCTTACCCCGCTCTTTGCAAGCTTTATCCCCCTTGCCGTATATCCGCAGGGAAGGTCCATGACCTGCTTTGTTCCAAACTCCTTTATGATATTGTTCGAACCAAAGAAACGCACCTCAGGCAATGCATTGAAAACGGGAACAACCTTCATAAGCAGTGCCATCATTTCCGGTGGTACATTTCCTCCTCTTTCCTTTACATCTGCTCCAAATACCGTAAATCCGAGTGTTTTCCTTAAGTTTTCAGAATCCTCATCCCCTGTTGCGGCTATAAGCTGCAGACAGGACTGTGCTGTACTGTATACCGGATTAACCTCTTCTCTTAATTTTTCGATATCGATTTTTTCTGACATGTTTACCTCCTGAACTACACTTGCTGACCGTTAGTTACTAACACTGCTTACATCCCGTTACCTCAAATTTTGGCAACAGCACCGACAATTAAACTCTGACCGTTAGTTGCTAACGCTGCTTACATCCCGTTACCTCAAATTTTAGCAACAGCACCGACAATTAAACTCTGACTGTTAGTTACTAATGCTGCTTACATCCCGTTACCTCAAATTTTGCCCGCGGTTGTGACCGTTAGCTTGTTTGTATCCACTCTTTAAAAAAACCGCACTCATCATCATTACACTTTACAGCCTCTTCAAGTCTTGTGTTACAGTGAAATACATGATGCAGCTTGTTTTTTTTGTCCCCGTAATATCTGTAACAGAACGGGACTTCCTTCTTATTCAGTTTATTTACAATATATTTGGCCTGGCTCTTAAGAAAGTCTCCCGGACAGGTCATAACAAATGCCGGCGGGAATTTCCCCGTAACATGATCAACCCCGTTTACGAGCCTCATTTCTTCCTCCGTGCCGCCATGCTCAAGAAAATCCTTAATGAGATCTACGGATTTTTCATCCTTGTCCTTATCCTTCTCAAGATCATATTTTCCGCAGTTAAGAGCAACGGCATTTAAATGCATCCCTTTTGGAAGATCAAAACAGGCTTTCGGATATTCCTTCTTCATCTCTTTAAGAAACTTTTTATTTGTTATCAGACAGGAAAACATACTAAGAAGATGTGCTCCCGCCGAATCACCGACCGCAAAGATATTGTCAGTATCGAGTCCGTACTCTTCTGCATTTGCATATATCCAGCGAAAGGCTGCACAGATATCCTCAATGGCCGAGGGATACTTATATTCGGGTGCGAGTCTGTATGAGAAATTCACCACGGCAAATCCCCGCTGTGCAAGGCTCATACCATAATACTGGTATACTTCTTTATCACCGTAAACCCATCCGCCTCCGTGGACTATGGCGATAACCGGAAGCTTTTGTCCCTTTTTACTCTTAAGACGGTAAACATCCAAAAGATTCCACTTAGGATGCTCCCCGTAGGAAATATCATCGGATCTTTCGATATCTTCAGGCGTCTTTAGCCCGGCATCACGCTTCGCATCACCCTCTCCGAACTCTTTTCGCAATTTATCACTGATTACTGACATATCCGTATTTCTCCTCTGTATAACCTGAGCCTGCATATTTGGCAGTATTACAGCCTGATCCCTATTATATTTGCCGGTATTATAACCTGAGCCTGCATATATTTGGCAGTATTATTATCTGAACTTACAAATATTTATAAACTTCACCTTATAAATATATCACTTATTTCGGTTCAGTAAAATGTCATATTTGCGTATTTCCCCTGATTTTTATCCTTCCCTGATTTTTTGTCCTTCCCTGATATTATCTTACCTTCAAGATCTAAAGCTGACCGGAATCTCAGGGCTTCTTTTCTTCCCTGATGTATGAAACCCAGGTACCGTCCTGATCAAGAAGAAGCTCATCTCCCTCTATAGTATACTCATATTCCTCTCCACTATCCACGTTTGTGATCATATAGGAACCCCAGTAAATATCCTCATCCTCCTCAAATATAATGGCTCCCGTGTGATCCTTATTGAGCATAATGCTATAGACAGCTCCGGTATCTTCATCCTTCCTGCTGTATGTTCCGGGAATATACTCATAAATTGTCTGATCATCAAAATGGTCATACTTAATGGAATCTATGATATAAGCCAGTGTATCACCCACAAGCATGTTCTGCTCTTCGTCTTCTCCATTATGACCGATTATGTCAAAGAGGAGTGCTCCACCGTTGTATTCTCCGCCTATAAGTGTCTCATTATAACCTGAACCCTCTTCCGCAGTGGGAAGAGCTCTCCAATAGCCCCATTTGTCATATGTTCCGGGAAATACTCCCTCGGTCCTTATAATGTCATCTCCATCTCCCCAGGCTTCCGTGATCTCTGTCATTGCCTCCTCAGGCTGTTTTCCTTCGACATAGCTTATCGTAACCATATTGGTTCCGGCACATTCACCCATATATACAAAGGAAGCCGTGTGTTCATCGATCTCATTTGCAGCGACATCGGGAACAGGATACTTTACAGACCATCCGTCAGGACTTATATATTCTCCCTCCTCC
>JAILEM010000246.1 GCA_024687745.1 Lachnospiraceae bacterium | reverse complement strand
ATTATCTGAAGTGCCTCATTGTCTCCTGCGAGATTATCGGGATGGAATATCTTTAACAGATCCCTGTATCTCTTCTTAAGTGCCAGGAAATTGTCCACTCCGTTAAACAGTACCCCGGCATCATCTGCGGATGACCCCTTTACAAACTTCATACTGTTTCTTGTCTTCTTGAATTCTTCCTTTTCCTTTTCGAAGGCTTCCTTATCCCTGCACAGCTCCCTGAATCCGTTTTCAAGTATGGCAAGCTTCTTTTCGACGAGCATTTTCTGATATGCTATGCTTTTGGCCTCCAGATCGGCCGCCTGGTCTCTTCCGTTTACCGATTCCTCGACCATCTTCCTTTCGGACTCAAACCTTTCCTTCTCTGCCTCAAATTCTTCTTTTTCTTTTTCAAAATTTGCGCGATCAATATCCAGCTTCTTACTCTCCTGCAGCAACCAGAATCTGATGGCGGCAAGATCATCAGCCGTAATCTCTTTTGCGATATCCATAATTCTCCCCTTGTTATATACTTATACTCTGCCCTTAATACTCTGTGTTGTATCCACTCCCCAGTAAGATACACCACATATAGTAAATATAAAACATGTAACTATTTATGTCAACCCTGAATTTCGATGATTTTTAAGGGATTTGCGGTTTACTCTGTTTTTTCCGAAAACTTCTGATATAATCATATAAGTGGGTAAACAGTATCAGTAAGAACATTTCAACAGGAGTTATCATGAGTATTCTTTCAGGTTTGGAATCATATGGCCTTGATACCATAATAGGGGCTGATCTCTATGAAAAGGAACAGGCTGAAGAATTTAAGAAGATAGAGGACGAACAGCGCCGCATAAGGCGTGAGAGGTTTAATAAATATGGCGGTGCCCTGATGAGCGAGGATGATTATGTATTCTTAAAATCCCAGAAATGCCCATGCTGCTATAAGGATTTCAAAAATACCACCATGCGCTCCAATAAGGCAAGGCTTGTATCACAGGATCTCGACTTAAGACCCAGATACAATAAGATAGATCCTGTCAAATATGATGTCATATCCTGCCCTCACTGCGGATACAGTGCTCTCTCAAGGTTTTTTGACAAGCTGACCTCCCCGCAGGCCAAGCTCATAAAGGCCGATATTTCATCCAGATATAAACCCGTATCCACCGGAATTGTACTAAGCTATGATGAAGCCTATTCAAGATACCAGCTTTCCCTTGGAAATGCCATAGTAAAAAAAGCAAAGCCCAGTGAAAAGGCCTATATCTGTCTTAAGATGGCCTGGATCATGCGGGGCAAATATGAGGAGCTTGAGAAAAACTCATCCTTCAAAGATCCCGGAATGACCGGTGATAAAGGCAGAGCTTCTGAATCTGAGATTATAAATGAGATAAAAGATTGTAAAGAAGCCGAACAGGAGCTTCTCGAAAAGGCCTTCGAAGGCTTTATGGATGCAAGGCAAAATGAGATCTCTCCGATATGCGGGATGGACAATATAACCCTTGACTATCTTCTCTCTGCCCTTGCCTATGAGACAAAAAATCGTGAAGTTGCGGCAAAGCTTGTATCCCAGATACTTATAAAACAGGGGATAAGCTCAAGGATAAAGGATAACGCCAGGGCGCTTAAAGATATGATCATCGCCGACATAAAAAATGAACAGGGTTAGATCCCTGTTCATTTTTTTATCTTTATCTGTGTCAAAGCTGTATTTTGGCGATCTTATTCCTTTACATATCCGTCCCGTTTCCCGGGAAGGCAGCATTTTTTGCCTCATCATCGCTTACAGTCCTGTTTTTCTTTTCCGAATAATTGTTGACAAGATCCGGAACCATGTCCAGTATCTTCGTGAGCCCGTCCTGATTCTTTATATTTACAAGTCTTGTTGTCCCGTTTGATATAACAAGTACGGCTGAGGGCGACATCTTTCCCGAGATACCTCCTGCCCCGTCGTCCTTCTTCTCTCCCCTGAAATTCCCTGCTCCAACTCCGAAGGAAACATCAACAAAGGGCACTATTATGGTACCGCCGATATTAACAGGTTCACCCACGACTGTTTTTGAAGACAGAAAGCCGTCCATCCCGGACAGCAGTGTTTCAATTATCTGATTAAAGTTCCTCTCGCCCATTATCTTTTTGCCTCCTTCTTTCTAAGCGCTTTCATAAACTTTTTAAATCCCTTATGGAAGTATACTCTGTATCCTGTGAGTAGTAAAGTAAATATCCTTGCCCTGCCCTTTGCATCGAGCTTAAAGTCAGTCATATCCCTGTCATCATACGGTTCAACTCTTAAACCGCCCTCAAAGAAAGGATAGATGATGGCAAGCACCGACAAAAGCCTGCCCATCGAATAAGGATCCGTCCTTCCGATCTCAAGATAAAGCTCAAATTTCCCGGGCTTTATATGCTTTAAGAGTTTTTTCCCCTCGATCAGTATATTATCGATCTGTTCCTTTGTGTTTTTATCATTGAAAAGGGTGATATAGTAATCGGCATTTTCATAAATACCATAGAGCTTATCAAAAAATGACCGGACCTTATCCTTAAAATTACCCACGGTCTCAAAAAGCCTGCTTATATATTCGCTGATCTTTTCAAAAAGCGACCTCTCCTCCTCTTCCTCTGTATCCCCCAAACCTGTTTTTTCAGTCTCATCTTCCTCATCCGAAGAAACATCCTCATCCGCAGAAACCTCATCATCAGAGACTTCTTCGTCTTCAGCCTCCTCCTTTATGACATCTTCATATGTCTCTATCTTATATTCAGCTTCGGAATATGAAGCTTCCGGTTCTTCTTCTTTTTCAGCCTCCTCTTTTTCTTTAACCTCTTCGCTCTTTTTAGCCTTCTCTCTGTTTTTTTCTCTCTTCTCCCTGTCCTTTTCTTTTTCTCCTGTTTCCTTTGGTCCCTTCTTTACGGTAAACATCAGGATCTTAAGGCTGTAACTGAAGTCCTTATCATATTGCAGGTTCAGACGGATAAGTCTCAAAAGCCAGCTTAAGTCGGCTTTTGCACAAAGGATATCCTTCTCCTGAGTTCTGTCACCGTTTATCCTGTATCTTACCGGAACAAACAGGACAAGCAGCAGAAGGACGAGCAGGATCCCGATAATGCTCAAAAGAACTATCCCTATTATTTTCAAAATAAGCAAAACAGTCTGTAACATATTTCAACCTACGATCCGGTCCTCAATATCCTTTCTGAGGTTTTCATAGCTGCCCGTAGCCTCAAAGTGCTCTAACACGATATCCTTTACCAGATCATTGCATTTACGCCTGTTTTCAGCTATTCCTATGATAAAATGGTCTCTGCTTCTAAAGCTCTTCTGTTTAAACATAGCCGCAGGGATGAGATCAAACACGTCCTTTTTATTTGAAGCAAGCTCAATGAAGATGATCCCTGTCATTCCCGCACCTGTATAGAGTTTTTGCCTGATCTTTTCAAGGTCTCTTTCAGTCTTTTCGGTGAGGAAAAGCTTTTTACAGAATCTAATCACTGGCCCGATCTCCTAAATGCTTCGCAATCTGTTGCATAAACGACATTATAACATTCTTCATTTAAAAAAAAAAGGTCGTAGACCTTGATATTTTATGATAAAATAGAATTGCTTTAAATGTAATAAATGATGAGGAGGATCATATGCAGGATTATAAAAAGATCAATTATCCAACAAATAAGGATGTCGTATTGCGCTACATACCGGGACACTTTATCACACCGAACTCCCATGTAAACTATTATATGGATCTCAGTGATATGAAGTCAAGACAGCGTGAGGCAAGGGCTACCGGTGAAGAGCTCGCCCAGAAGTACATGGTATCCGATCTTATCGATACGATACTTTGTCTCAACGGAATGGAGGTTGTAGGATCTTATCTGGCAAATAAGCTCACCAAGGCAGGACTTGTTTCCGCCAATGCCCATCAGACAATATATATTACAAGTCCCGAATATAATATAAGCGGACAGATGATGTTCCGTGAGAACAATCAGCACATGGTACGTGGCAAGAGGGTTTTGATCCTTATCGATACGGCTACCACAGGAGCAACACTTAAGAGTGCCATCGGATCCATCAAATTCTATGGCGGTGTTGTGGCCGGAATATCAGCCATCTTCTCTGTCGCCGACAAGATCGATAACATTGAGATCAATTCCCTTTATTCAACAAGGGATCTCCCTAATTATACAAGCTATACTCCTGACAACTGTGCACTATGCAAATCCGGAGAACCCGTGGATGCTTTCTGTAACGGTTTTGGGTATTCTACCACCTAGATAAAAGATCAGGGACAGATGATCTAAAATTCTGTTTGGCAACTAAAAAGAGCCGGATGAAAACAGCTTTCAGGCTGATCTCATCCGGCTCTTTTTTATGATCGATTCAGATCACTTTTTATCCACATAAACATCTACAACAACATGATTATCGCTTATACCGACCTTAACATCATCTGCAAGATTTCCGATTATCGACTTCTCAAGCTCATCCCACGCGGCTTCCTTTACTTCTTCATCCGTAAGATCCGTATCTATGGATGACCTGTATTTTGAAAGCGACCAGTAGACTGTATTTATATAATCCGAGGCTCCGCCCGTACCGATATCACCCGGCATTCCCATTAACATTGCAGGAGATGCGGCCGTCGCCCATTCCTGTCCCGCAAGCAGATTAGGCATAAGAAATGTCATTTCAAAAGCCTCACGGATCTTGCCCATGATGCCTACTGCAGACTCATTCTTGCCCGATTTGGACAAAGAAAGCAGTTCCTCCCTCTTCTGAAGGTTCATAAAGGTATCTGTTTCGAGATGGATCATATATCCGGCATCCCTTTCAATAAAAGAAAGATGAAGATCGATCTCCCCCGTAACAGCTTCGATCATGGACATGGTATCCTCGACCATCAGTCTCAGCCTTCTCGATTCTCTTTCGGAAAGACCGATATCCTTCGCAAACTTCTCGGCCTCCTCCAAAACCTCTCCGATCTCATTGCCCGAACTTTCAAGTCTGAGCACCTTGGATTTAATCATAATTATCCTCCACGGAAATCATTCGATAGTAAGAATATCCGAAAAGCCCGTTACTTCAAAGATTTCCCTGATATCCTCATTGGATCCGGTAACCTTCATGCTCCCCTGCTTATTCATCGTCTTCTGTGCGGAAAGAAGAACCCTGAGTCCTGCTGATGAAATGTAATCAAGCTCCTTAAGATCAAATACAAGTTCTTCAACCCCATCAAGGCTTTCCTTTAATTCTGCCTCAAGCTCGGGTGCAGTTGTGGTATCAAGTCTTCCCTGAAGTGCTATTGTAAGCTTCTTGTCTTCGCTTTTCTTATCGATTTTCATTTTTCTCCTCCTGATGATGATTCAATTACTAACAGATATATTTTAATCAATAATAATAAATAAATCAAACATTTTAGTACAATTTATTTAATAATATTAATCCACTCTCTCATATCCCCAGAAAAACAGCGCCACAGTACCCGGACCTGTATGTGCACCTATCAGGTTGCCTATATAATTTATCCTGACCTTACCGTTTAACCTTGGAAACTCCTTCTCAACAAGCTCTGCAACAGCCTTTGCATCCTCTATGCATGCGGACTGGGAGATAAAGCATTTTCCGCTGTAATCCTCACCTTTTTCAGCACACTCATGCATTTTCTCCACTATCCTTTTGATGACCTTTTTCTTTGTTCTGATCTTCTCTCTTGGGATAAGCCTTCCAAGATAATCAACATTCATAAGGGGACAGATATTAAGAACACCGCCCAGAGCTCCTGCTGTCTTTGATATCCTTCCGCCCTTTACAAAGAATTTAAGATCTGTGGAAAAAAACCAGTGATGAAGCTTAAGTCTGTTATTTATCGCAAAATCATATACCTCCTCGATGCTCTTTCCCTCATCCCTTAAATCCGCGAGCTTATCCATCAAAAGCCCGTATCCTGCCGATGCGGCAAGGGAATCAACGATATATATCTTTCTTTCCGGATACTTTTCCGAAAGGATATCCTTGGCTATATTTGCCGAATTTATGGTTCCCGATATTCCCGAAGAAAGGGTAAGATGCAGGATATCCCTGCCCTCCTTCAAAAAACCCTCAAAATATTCTTCAAATTCCTCTGCATTGACCTGGGATGTCTTTGTATCGGCCCCGTTATTCATCATTGCATAGAATTCCTCATACGGAACAGACGCTCCGAGATCATCAGGATAATCCACCCCGTCAAGCTGATAATGGAAATAGATATATTTGATATCCCTTTCCTCTAACTGTTCCTTTGTAAGATCCGCCGCCGAACAGCAGCTCAGTACATAATCTCCCATTCTCCAAACCTCTCTTTATATGATCATTTATACATATCTCTGTATTGCTTTGCTCTCTCAGACCTGCTTTTTGACAGGATTATATAATCACATCCTGCCTTCTTTGCAGCCTCCCCGTCCCTTGACATCCTGTCACCTATCATAATTATCTCGGACGGTAAAAGGCCATGATCCTTCATGATGAGGCAGAGTCCCTTAGGATCGGGCTTAAGCACTCCGACTCTTTCATCCGTGGCTGCATAGGTTCCCTTTATCCCTTTTATCTTTAAAGCAGTAAGCTTATCCTCTATAGGATAATCAGAGAAGATATAATTATCAATACCCTCCCTGTCAAGCCTTCCTATAAGCTCTGCAGCTTCATCATCCCTGCATTTATATATTATATCAAGCGGTCTTTCATATATCCACTTATCGATCGCATTCTTTACCTTGCCGCTATCCATATTCAGACTCTTTGCAACAAAGAGATACTGTCTCGCGGACAGGATATCACAGTCACCATGCGCTTCAATGAAATCATCTGCCCCTTTTATTGCCTCTGTCATTAAGGAAGAAGCCTCCTTCTCAAGCTCTTCCCATTTCTCCCTTACCTCCCTGAACTTCTTTACAGCCAGAAGCTCCTTAAGGCTTAAGGGATGCAGGATGTAATAAGTCAGAAGTTCAAGTCCCATTTTAATGCGCATTTTACGCTGATAATAAAGGGTACCGTCAAGATCCCACACAACTGCTTTATGATCAAATACCGTCATTGCCCTATTTAACCTCGATCATCCATGGATCCACCCATCTGTTGAGGAAGGGAATATCCACAAAGGTAAGAACTAATAGCACTGCCATGAGGATCGCCAGATAGATGAGCAGATTTTTCTCCCTGTATAGCTTCTCAGGTTTCTGTACCGCAGAATCCGGTTTGAAGCTTATATAGAGATAAAAGCAGAACAGGCCGAAGACAAAAGGCATTGCGACAAGGTATTCGATCCTGTATTTTATCATGAATATCCCTATAAAGAACGTGGAACACAGTGCATAGAAGAAGGAAGATATAAGCAGTGACTGCTCGGAATAATGCTTGAAGGATTTCCTGTAAAGGCCTGCCTTCTCGGGATCTCCTATCATTCTGTATTCGGCAAATCTCTTGGTCGCCATGAGAAAGGCTCCGGCGAACCAGTATCCTATCAGCACTGAGCTTGGAGGGATCGTATCCTGCGTGACTATAAACCATCCGAGTAAAAGCCTTATCATATTGTTGATGGACTCGGATAATACATCAAGATAAGGTACATCCTTGGTACGGATGGGCTTAACGTTATAAAGGACACCCATTATCAGAAGCCATATTTCAGTATAAAGGAACCATTTATTTACAAGAACAGAAAGCAGTATGCCTATGATGATACAGATCGCATACTCTGCCATCACAAAGGAAAATTTCATATTTTCAGAGACCACCGGCCTGTTTTTCTTGGTCGGATGAAATCTGTCAAACTCTGCATCCAGCCACTCGTTAATGACATAATTTGCGGATGCGATAAAGCAGGTGGCAAAAAATCCGATTATAAGCTTTAGTATAACTCCACCGTCTATCGGATTCTTACTGAGCAGTACAGCTATTGCAACGCCCGGGAGAATAAATGCATTTTTTATCCAATGATCTGGTCTTGCTATTTTAATATAATTCTTAAGCATTCGCTTCCTCCTTAAGCCTGTTCATAAAAAACTCCACATTTTTTTCAATATCTCCGTTATAAACAGAGGATCCCATCACTATAACATTTGCTCCCGCTTTTAAGATAGTGTCGATATTATCCCTTGTTATCCCTCCGTCAACCTCTATATCCGTTTCAAGGCCCGTACTCTTAAGCGACTCTCTGAGCTCCTTTACCTTTGTTACACACTTTTCTATAAGAGTCTGCCCGCCAAATCCCGGCTCCACCGTCATCACAAGGAACATATCTGCGACGTCATAATAGTCCTTAAGAACGCTTATATCTGTGTCCGGTTTTATGGCAAGTCCCGCCTTCATTGAAAGCTCATGGATCCTATCCATAGTTTCCCTGACATCACTGCAGGCCTCATAATGTATCGTAAGTATGTCTGCTCCTGCATCTTTAAACTTCTTAACGTATCTTATGGGTTCCTCTATCATAAGATGAACATCAAGGGTAATATCCGTTATCTTCCTTACCGATTCAAGGATCGGGATACCAAATGATATGTTTGGAACAAACATCCCGTCCATAACATCAAAATGTACCATATCAGCCTTACCGGCTCTTTTAATGCAATCCGAAAGATTGCCGAAATCCGCAGCCAGTATCGAAGGTGATAATAAATTCATACCATGCTTCTCCTAATTCTCCTTATTGAAAGGTGCGGCAAGCGGAGCTGTAGTATTCCAGTTTCCGTCAAGCATCTGATAAGTCACTGTAACAATACCCGAATCCGAGCCCGTTATACCGGCCTGGACCAGTGCATAAGGAAACTCTGATGTCATATAGCTTCCTATCTGATTACCCGCAACATCGGTAAGTATTATCGTAGCCTCTGTCCCGGCAAGATAATCCGCCGGTGCCGCTATACTGAAATTACATGAATAGGTACTCGGGCCTTTACTTATGGTGAAATTAACGGTTGTCCCCTCTTCCACCATCGTACCTGCCGCAACCGTCTGTGACAATACAAGTCCTGCAGCCACAGAATCATTGGATTCCTGAGACACCGTTTCATAGGTAAGCTTTGCATCGGACAGAAGCTGCTTTGCGGATGCTTCATCCTTTCCGGCAAGATCGGGAACAGACACCTGTGCGGCCTCTTCCTCTAAAGGCTCTTCCTCTGTCTTTTCGGAGCATACATATATAAGGACCGTACTTCCCGGTGATGCGCTCTCTGCGCCCATGGGGCTCTGCTTTACCACCGAACCGACTTCTGTATTGGAATCCTTGATCTCCTCTATCTCAACGACAAATTCTTCATTTTCAAGCATAACCTTGGCTTCAGCCTTGGGAAGTCCCACAACATCGGGAACCGTTACCTGGGCTTCCGGTGTTATCTCGACATCTGCACTGCCCTCTTCCTGGACTTTTCCGCTTGAAACGACAAGTGATAATAATGTACCCTCCTCGACTACCGTATCCGGAGCAGGATCCTGTCCCGAAATTACATCCTTTTCATAAACGGGCGACTCGGCATAGGTGGCTGTAGCCTTAAGCTTTAATTCCGCAAGTGTGGCAGATGCTTCATCTATTGTCATACCCACAACATTCGGGGTATATACCATTCCCTCCTCAAGCTTATCCTTATCATCGGAGGTAAACATCCCAAAGACTCTTCCGACCGCTATTATCGCTATGATCGCCACTATGACGGCGGCAATGACCATAACTATGGAAAAGATCTTTTCAGTTCCGGGAGTAAGGCTTGAGCTCTCCTCATCGCGGAAATTATCATAATTCTGTCTCTGTCTGTTCCTTGAGCTACGGTTATCGGGTCTTGACCCTGACCTGCTGTCTCTGCTGTCTCTGCTGTCTCTTCTTTCCCTGCTGTCTCTGTTTTCGTGATTCCTGTTATTTGAACCGTTCTTTTTCTGCTGTCTGTTTTTGTTATCCTGCTGTTTCTGCCTGTTTTTGGACTTGGAACCTGATCTTTCATCATTGTTCTCAGACCCCGGTGTGAAAAGGAAGTCGAGAAGATCGTCATCATCGTCATCCTCCTCTGCACTGCCCTGGTTGTTCACGGGATAAGGAGGATATTGTTTGGGCACATCATATGAAGGATTCTGATAGGGATCATAGCCCGGATTGACATATCCCTGGCTATAGCCCTGTTCTGCCTGCTGTCTCTGTGCATATTCCATGTTTCCGTATGCATCCTGATAAGGTTGCTGGTAAGAGTCGTTATATGAAGCCGCTCCCTGATAGTGTCCCGGATATCCCTGCGCATTAACGTACATATCCTCTTCCCTGTAATGCTCGGAGCTCTGGTAGCTTTCCTCCTCCTTATAAGGCTCAGGCTCATTAAATGTATTATCCTCATTGAACCCGGACTGTTTGTCCTGATCCATATTTCTTATGGCTTTTCTGTCTTTATCGGTTATAGTCCTTGTACCGGCATTGCTTGCGATATCATTGATCACAACAAAATTCTCATCCGGATTGATTAGTGACTTCTTAAGATCCGTGATAAGCTCCCCGATGTTTGCATATCTCTTATCCGGGTGCTTCTGTGTACATTTGAATATTATCTGTTCAACAGATATGGGTACCTCGGGAACATACATCTTAGGTGAGGGCATTTCCTCCTGTATGTGCTTTATCGCTATTGAGACTGTCGTCTCCCCGTCAAAGGGAACTCTTCCGGTTACCATCTCAAAGAAGGTTATACCTATCGAATATATGTCACTTTTGGCATCAGAATAGCCTCCCCTTGCCTGCTCCGGGGAGGTATAGTGAACAGAACCCATCGCATGGGTCGTTATGGTGTCGCTTGTCGCAGCCCTTGCTATTCCGAAATCAGCCACCTTCACCTTACCGTCTCTTGAGATGATAATGTTCTGCGGCTTTATATCCCTGTGTATTATACCGTTATTATGGGCGGCTTCTATACCCATGGATACCTGGATCGCTATACTTGTGGCTTCCTTAACGGAAAGCCTTATCTTCTTTTCGATATATTTCTTTAAGGTGATACCTTCAACAAGCTCCATTACAAAATAATAGATCCCGTTCTCATCACCTACATCATAAACATTTACGATATTGGGGTGCATAAGTCCTGCGGCCGCCTGTGCCTCCGCCTTGAACTTTGAAACAAAGTTCTTATTGGAGGAATACTCGTCCTTCAGCACCTTTATCGCTACATTACGATTAAGCTTCCTGTCTGTTGCTTTATATACATTGGCCATTCCGCCGGTACCGATAAGCTCCGCTACAACATATCGGTTACCGAGAACCGTACCCGGATTTATCATCTGTTCACCTCATTAAAAAATGGATCCACCATTACCACGGTAATGTTATCCTTTCCCCCGTTTCTGTTCGCTGATCTTACCAGTTCATCAATACATCTTTCCATGCTCTCGGACTCTCTGACAAGCTTTAATATCTCGTCATCGTCCACCATGTTTGTAAGACCGTCCGAGCACAAAAGAATACGATCCCCCCTTCTGAGATCTACCTCGAAGAAATCTATATCTATTCTCGGGGCTACACCGATAGCCCTGGTTATGATGTTCTTATCAGGATGATTTTTTGCTTCTTCTTCCCTCAGTTCACCTGCTCTTACCATTTCCTCAACAAGTGAATGATCCTTTGTGATCTGATTGATATGCCTGTTTATAAGATAAAGCCTGGAGTCGCCCACATTGGCTACATATAAAACATCCTTTTCGACTGTACCGCAGACGACCGTAGTCCCCATTCCGCTATAGCTCATGTCACTCAGCGCCTTGGTGTAAACCTCTTCGTTGGCCGTTTCTATCGCATTTTTAAGTATCCTTACGGGCTCCCGGTCATCATTCATCATGATCTCGCGCTCTATGGTCTTAACGGTACATGCGGAAGCATAATCACCCGCACTGTGTCCTCCCATTCCGTCAGCTACCGCAAATACATTTGAAAGGCTGCCGATAGGTGTCTCACAATAATACAGACTGTCCTGGTTCATGCTCCGCTTCCGGCCTATATCGGTTTTTGCCGCGATCTTTACCAATTCACTCTCTCCCCTGATGATATTTCACTCAGAATTCCTCAGATATCGTCTTCTGAGCTGACCGCAGGCGCCATCGATATCACGCCCAAGGTCTCTTCTAATAGTAACATTTATATGATTTTTTTCAAGTTTATTTTGGAATGCATGGATCCTTGAGTGCTCTGACTGCCTGTAATCCCTTTCCTCGACGGGATTTACGGGTATCAGGTTCACATGGGCATTCATCCCCTTAAGAAGTGATGCAAGCTCCAAAGCATCCTCCTCACTGTCGTTAACATCCCTTATAAGACTGTACTCAAATGTCAGTCTCCTTTTATTTGCATCATAATAGTCCCTGCATGCCTCCATGATGCTGTTCATGGGATATTTATTCGCTATGGGCATGATCTCTTTTCTGATATCATCATTCGGTGCATGAAGTGAGACCGCTAATGTTATCTTAAGATCCTCCTCCTTAAGCCTCTTTATCATGGGTACTATCCCGCAGGTAGAGAGTGTCACATTTCTCTGGCTTATATTAAGTCCGTCCTCATCTGTCAGAAGCCTTATAAATCTTATCGCATTATCATAATTATCAAGTGGCTCACCCGATCCCATTATGACTGTATTTGATATCTTCTCTCCTGTATCCCTTATGATCCCGTATATCTGTCCGAGCATCTCTCCCGCAGTCAGGTTTCTGACAAGCCCCTCTATGGTTGAAGCACAGAATCTGCACCCCATCCTGCATCCGACCTGGGATGAAACACAGACACTGTTGCCGTGTTCATATTTCATGAATACGCTCTCTATCATGTTGCCATCATAAAGCCTGAAGAGATACTTCCTCGTCCCATCAGTCTCAGATACCCTGACAAGCTCCTTTTTTACCGGAAGGATCCCGTAGTTATTGTCTGAGAGCTTTTTTTTAAGGACCTTTGGGATATTTCCCATCTCATCGATATCCTCCCTGTAATGTCCGTGCATCCAGGTATACATCTGGTCTCCCCTGTAGCCCTTTTCCGAAAGCTCTGTTATAAGCCTCCTTAACTCTTCCCTGCTTAAGGATCGAAGATCTTTAACGGAAGCAGTCTCTTCACCCTCTGTCTTTTCTTCCCTCTTAGTTATCTCCATTTTCAGATCCTCTTAAATTTTGATATAAAAAATCCGTCTGTGTCATGGATCCCCGGGATAAGCTGCATATATCCCCTCTCAAGTGTCTTGATGCCATATTTCCTTAATCCTTCATTCTCTATGGGAACCGGTTCAAACGGAAGGTTGTCCCTTATCCATGAAGCATTTTCCTCATTCTCCTCTTTATTGAGGGTACAGGTTGAAAAAATAAGGATTCCACCCCTTTTAACATATGAAGATACCGTTTTTAAAATATTTCTCTGAAGCTCCTTAAGCTCATCCAATGCTCTCTCATCTGTCCTGAATTTGATATCGGGCTTTCTTGAGAGTACCCCTGATCCCGAACAGGGCAGATCGCAGATAACGACATCCATGTCTTCTCTTATCTCCCGATCCTCCTTAAGGGCATCAAAAACCTCTGCCCTTATATTTGTAAATCCGCATCTTTTAACATTATCCCTTATAAGTGATACCTTTTGTTCACTCACATCCCTTGATATGACGATGCCTGTTCCGTTAAGTATATCAGCGGCATGACAGGTCTTTCCGCCGGGAGCTGCGCATACATCAAGGACTCTGTCACCCTTTTTTATCCCCGCCAAAAGTGTCACGAGAAAGGATCCCTTATCCTGAACATTAAATAAGCCCTCAGAAAAGGCTTCACTTTTATCAAGAAGATCAAATCCGTCAATTGTCATTATTTCAGGAAATGATCCATCCTGACATACCTCCATCCCCTCTTTTTTAAGACGCTCTGCGAGCTCATCAGGACTTATCCTTGAAGTATTGCATCTTATAAATATGGGTCTTGCTCCGAGACTTTCCCTAAGAACGGCTTCTGCAGTCTCTTCCCCGTATTGCTTAATAAGAAGCCTTATCAGGGTCTCGTCACACGAATACCTGATCCTCATATAGTTTATGGGATCCTTCTCCTTATCGGGATATATGATTTCATTTATATGCCCTGCGATATTTCTTAAGACTGCGTTCACATAGCCTTTAAGGTTCTTAAATCCCTTTGCGCCGGCAAGCCTTACCGCTTCATTGCATACCGCGCTGTCAGGCACGTTATCCATATATTTAAGCTGGTAAACACTCATCCTGAATATTGCTCTTATCTGCGGCCTTAACTTCCTGCAGGGAGTTTTACTGAACCTGTCTATGATATAGTCAAGCTCGATCTGCCTCTCAACGCATCCCCTGACTGTACGGTTGATAAAGCTGCGCCGGCTCTTTTCAAGATATGAATATTTAAAAAGAATATCCTTGAGCAGCCCTTCATAACCGCTCTTTTGTTTCTCCGCCGTAAGAAGAGTCTCAAGGATTATAGCTCTTACATCCTCCAATTAATCGCTCCTTCTGCCCGATCTCGATCTTGACAGTATTATAAGTCTCAGAAGCTGGAGCACCGCTGCCGCTGTGGCAGCCACATAGGTCATCGCCGCAGCCCTTAAGACCTTTCTTGAATAGGGTAATTCATTTTCATCAAGAATCCTGCTCTCTTCAAGATAACCAAGTGCCCTTTTGGAAGCATTGAATTCCACGGGAAGGGTAACGACCTGAAAGGCTACTGTAGCCGCAAAAAGGATGATACCCGCAAACAGTAGCGGCTTAAGCGAAAAGAAAAGGCCGAATATGATTATAGGCATCGATGCTTTGGATCCGATGTTTGCGGCAGGCAGGATAGCGCTTCTTATCGCAAGCGGTGCGTATTCCTCATTATGCTGTATGGCATGTCCGCATTCATGTACCGCTACTCCTATGGCTGCAACAGAGGTGGAATCATATACAGTATCCGAGAGGTTCACCGTCTTTGAACCCGGATCGTAATGATCCGTAAGGCTCCCGCTTACATGCTGTATCCTTACATCATATAACCCGTTATCCCTTAAGGCCCTTGAAGCTGCCTCAGCTCCCGTAACTCCTGCAGAGCTTTGCATCTTTGAGTATTTTTTAAACGTTGATTTCACGCGGAACGAAGCATACATAGATATTAAAGCTGCGATTATGACAAGTATATAAGTCCAGTCCATATAATAATAACCCATATTTTCAAACCTCCTTTTTAACCCTCAGGCTCCGTCATCCGTTGCCGACAATCTCTCCTGCTTCCATCCTGAAGCCTAAGATGAAATCCTTTACATCCATCCTCTTTTTTCCCTCTATCTGCAGCTCCTTAACATTGAGTATGCCGTCTCCGGTAGCTATTTCTATGCCGTTTCTTGTTACCTCCCTTATGCATCCTGCAGGAAGCCTCCCCGGCTCTGTCCTGACCTCAGCCTTAAATACCTTTATCTTTTTGCCCTTGTATTCAAAGAAGGCTCCGGGCCAGGGATAAAATCCCCTCACTGCCCTTTCGAGAACGACAGCACTCTTATTAAAATCCAGCGCTCCCATGCTTTTATTGATAAGCTTTGCATAGGTTGCCCCTGCTTCATCCTGCTTTACGGCTTTTATCTCTCCCCTTTCGATTTCTTTAAGGGCTTCATTTATAAGTGAGGCTCCTTCCGCCGAGAGCTTGTCAAAAAGGCTTTCGGCCGTCTCCTCTTCATCTATTCCCACAACCCTCTGCATAAGGATGTCTCCTGTATCAAGGCCCTCATCCATCTGCATTATGGTTATACCTGTTTCCTTATCTCCGTTTAGGATTGCCCACTGTATCGGAGCCGCTCCCCTGTATTTTGGAAGAAGCGAAGCATGTACATTTATGCAGCCGAACCTTGGTATCCTTAAGATCTCTCCTGAGAGTATCTTCCCATAAGCGGCCACAACATATACATCTGCGTCAAACTGCTTCAGATAGCTTACGGATTCCTCGCACTTTAATATATGTGGCTGGAAGACGGATAAGCCGTGTTTTAAGGCACATTCCTTAACCGGTGAATATCCCATCTCTCTTCCCCGGCCCTTCTTCTTATCTTCTCCCGTTACAACGCAGACTATGTCATGTCCTGCTTCTGTCAATGCTTCAAGTATGGCCGCCGCAAAGTCCGGTGTCCCCATAAAAATAACCTTCATAAGATAACCGCCTTCTCAGTCCTCATCTTCCTCAGAGTATTCGTCATCTTCATCCTCTAAAGATTTCACATCCATAAGCTCACCCTCTACCTTTTCAACATAGAGATGTCCGTCAAGATGTTCAAGCTCATGGCACAATGCCCTGGCCTTCAGTCCTGTCCCCTCTATCTCGATAGGATTCATATCTTCATCAAGGGCAGCCACCTTTGCATATTCGGGTCTTGTGACTACGCCGACCTTTCCGGGAACCGAAAGACAGCCCTCATTCCCTGTCTGCTCACCGTCTGTCTCTATAAGCCTTGGATTGATAAGGGCAATGGGAGCATCATCTCCGACATCCACCACAACTATCCTCTTAAGGATCCCAACCTGTGGCGCTGCAAGTCCGACTCCGTCGGCATCATACATGGTGTCAAACATATCACTGATAAGCTCCCTCGTCCTCTCAGTCATTTCCTTTACTTCTTTACATCTTTTATTAAGGACGGGATCTCCGTAAACCCTTATAGTTCTAAGTGCCATTCTCTTTTCCTCTTCTGTCTGTATGATAGGATCATATCTGTCCTTTACATGGGACGTAAGGATCAATAACCGTGTAACGGATCAAGATCAAAGGATATCCTTACTCTCCTGTCTGTATCCTTTGAAAGATGATCCTCCGAAAGATCCTTTATCCTTATAAGATCATTCTCGTCCTTTCCCTTGATATAAAGGACTCTCCTGTATATATCCCTGAGCTTTTTCACCCTGCAGTCAACAGGCCCAAGGATCCTTAAGCTCTTAGCATAACCTTCGGATATTATATCATTTTTTAGCTGATCTGCCAAATCATCGAGTCTCTTATCACACAGAGCTTCAGACTCGCTCTCTGCTACTATTGCAAGAAGGTGTCCTGCCGGAGGATAGTCCATGAACCTCCTGTATGCCATCTCCTGATCATAAAAGGCCCTGTAGTCCTGTGAAGCACTGGTCACTATGCTGTAATGGTCCGGATTATAGGTCTGTATTATAACCTTTCCCTTTCTCTCACCTCTTCCCGCCCTTCCCGCGGCCTGTGTAAGAAGCTGGAAGGTTCTCTCGCCTGCCCTGTAATCCTCGGAATAAAGCGACATATCCGCTGCAAGGATCCCCACAAGGGTAACATAGGGGAAATCATGTCCCTTTACTATCATCTGTGTACCCACTAAGATATCTGCTTCCCTGTTTGAAAAAGAACTCAGTATCCTATCATAGTCATCCTTATTCCTGGTTGTATCGGCATCCATACGAAGGACTGTCGCATAGGAAAAGGTCTTTTTGATGAGCTCCTCTATCTGCTCCGTACCAACCCTCATTCCGCCGATAAGCTTTGAAGAACACTCGGGACATTCCTTTACATTATCCGTCTCGTAACCGCAGTAATGGCATATCAGCTTATTATTCCTATGAAGGGAGAGTGCGACATCACAGTGAGGACATTTGATGACATGCCCGCAGGATCTGCAGGAGACAAATCCCGAAAATCCCCTTCTGTTAATAAAGAGCATCACCTGTTCATTTTTGGACAGTCTTTCCTCTATCGAGCTCTTAAGCTCCCTTGAGAAAACAGAACGGTTTCCGGCCTTTAACTCCTCTTTAAGATCAACGACACAAACCTCTGCAAGCGAAGCGTTTTCAACTGCCCTCTTATTCATTGTGAGAAGACGGCTCTTCCCCGATAATGCGTCAAAATACGAATCTATGGACGGTGTAGCAGAACCAAGTATCACTCCCGCACCGTGAAGCCCTGCAAGCTCGTAAGCGACCTCCTTAGCATTGTATTTTGGCATATTCTCACTCTTATAGGAGGGTTCATGCTCCTCATCTATCACTATCAGTCCAAGATCTGCAAATGGTGTAAAAAGGGCGGATCTTGGGCCTATCATTATCGATATCTCCCCTCTTTTTGCCCTTTCGAACTGATCGAAGCGCTCCCCCTCTGAGAGCTTTGAATGAAGGGTAGAGACCCTGTCTCCGAACCTGTTATAAAAACGCATAAGGGTCTGAAAGGTTAGGGCTATCTCGGGTATGAGCATTATAACCTGCTTTCCCTTAGCGATCACCCTGTCGATCACAGCCATATATACTTCTGTCTTTCCGCTTCCCGTGATCCCGTGAATGAGAAAGGATCGGTTCCTGCCGCTTTCAAGATCCGAGACAATCTCACTTACGACCTTCTTCTGTTCTTCATTAAGTTCTAAAATATCCTTGTCCTTTTTTAAAGGATTGGGATTTCTGTAGATACGTCTCTCATCTATCCTGATTATCTCTCTTTGTTCAAGGGCCTTAAGGGTAGCCTGGGAAATATTGAGCTTTCCCGTCACAAGCCTTTTGTCTATCTCGTTGTTTTCGATGAGAGCACCAAGAAGCCTTTCTCTTGCCGTCTGATGCTTTTTCTTAAATACCGAAAGCTCTTCTCGGGCCTTTTCCTCCGGTATATTAAGACATACAGTCATCTCCTTATAAGGCTTATGCTCCTTCTTTATTGGAAGAACCGTTTTAAGAGCCCTTATCATGGTTGAGCCGTATCTTTTTTTCATCCAGAAGGCGAGCCTTATAAGCTTCCCCTCCACGAGAGACGAATCCTTTATGACCTCATTTATATCCTTTATCTTTTCCTCATCAATATCCGGTGTTTCATCAAAAGAGATGATATAGCCCTCTATCAGCTTATTCCCTCTTCCAAAGGGTATCCTTACATAGTCCCCTATATCGGCTGTATCTTTCATGCTTTCGGGAACCCTGTACTGAAATGTTCTGTCAAGGGCCTCATGAGATATATTAACGATGATATTGGCATATTTTCTGCCTTCAGTATCAGACAAAGACATGTATCATTCTCCGTTATCTGCTTATTCGGGTACCTTTGATATTATATCACGGTTTATCCTGATCAGGAAAAACAGCGAAAATGCAAGAGACATTATCTCCGCGATCGGAAAGCTGTACCAGATCAGATCAAGACCGCCGATCCTTGCAAGTATATAGGCAACAGGTATCAGAACGACAAGCTGTCGTGCGATGGATACTATAAGCGAGTATATCCCGTTTCCGAGAGCCTGGAATACAGAGCCCGCGATTATGCAAAACCATGCAGCAAGGAAGCTTAGAGCGATAGTTCTGAGTGCCGGGACACCATATGTGATAAGTGACGGATCCTTTGTGTCAAATATCATAAGGAGCTGCTTTGGAAATATCTCAAACAAAAGGAATCCAAATGTAAGAAACCCGAGCGCATAAAGCATGGAAAGCTTTATCACCTCTGTCATCCTCTTTCTTTTTTTGGCCCCGTAATTATATGCAAGGATGGGGATCATACCGTTATTAAGACCGAATACCGGCATGAAGAAAATGCTCTGAAGCTTGAAATATACCGTAAAGACCGCAACGCTTGCCTCATTGAGTCCCACAAGGATCCTGTTCATGCTGTAGGTCATGACAGAGCCTATGGACTGCATGATTATCGAAGGAAATCCGACCGCATATATCCTTTTTATTATTTCCTTATCAGGCCTGAAGCCTTTGAAATTTATACTGATCTCATGGTTCTTTTTCTTATTCAGGTATATCGCGACCAGGGCAGCTATCATCTGACCCGTGACCGTTGCTATGGCGGCACCTGCAACCTTTAATTCCGGGAAACCGAAGAGTCCGAAGATAAGTATGGGATCGAGAATGATATTTATGATCGCCCCGCTCATCTGGGTTATCATCGAATAGATGGTAAGTCCCGTGGACTGCATGAGCCTTTCAAAGCAGAATTGAGTGAAAAGACCGATGGAGCACATATAAACAATCCTCAGATACTGCGTTCCGTAGGTAAAGGCCAGACCCTGTCCGCCCTGTGATCTTATCAGAAATTCCGGCAGAAATATCCCCGCAAGAAAAAAGATCAGAAAGCATACTCCGAAGCAGAATATACCGTTTTCGGCAGTCTTATTTACCTTGTCAAATTCCTTTTCTCCAAGCGCTCTTGATAAGAGCGCATTAAGGCCGACTCCGGTTCCGGCTCCGAAGGCTATAAGAAGTGTCTGAAAGGGAAAGGCAAGTCCTACCGCAACAAGAGCCGCCGTACCCGCACTTGTTACGGCCCCCTCATCTACTATCCTTGCCACGAAGATCGAGTCTACTATATTATAAAATGCCTGCACTATCATGGATAGGATCATGGGAAAGGCTATATTGATCAAAAGCCTGTTTATCGGCATCACTCCCATTTTGTTTTCAGACATAAATAATCCCCCTTCTGTTTTTTGCACCTACGAATATACATTTTACAATAATATGAGTATAATGCAATAGTTC
>JAILEM010000186.1 GCA_024687745.1 Lachnospiraceae bacterium | reverse complement strand
TATCCCGATCTCCCGTCTTATCGATCAGATCCTTCTGTGTGTCTTTCCAGCTTTTGCGAACCTTTTTCCCGAATCCCCCACGATCATCGGCAGCGAGAATGCCGGTCCGCAAGAAACGGTAGTAAGCCGTCTGCTCATCATAGGTTTTAAATAATACTGCCATCATCAGAGGCTTTCTGATCATGTTATAAATCTGTAATACTTCATTTCTATTCCAAAAGCTTGATCAGCTTCTGATAAACAGCGTCCTCATCATCCTTACCGTTAAGATAGTAAAATCCCAATTTTTCTTTTGAGCCTGCTGACGGATATATAAAAAAATATAAACCCAGAACATCTTTTTGACTCAGATCCGCGCCGGGCTGATATTCAAATTCTTCCTTTACAATATCATTGCATTTTGCAAGAAACGGTGCAAGATATTTTGCATCAGTTTCATCTTTCAGATACAGATTTCTGGAAACCGTTTCTGCATCAGGTTTCACAGACATTTCACTGTTCGTACACTCGATAAGTATCGGTCTCATTTTTTTCAGATAATAATTCTCCAGGCCATTTTTGTAGTACTCCGATATATGATATCCTGTAAGGCTGCTTCCGCCTATGGTAGAGAATGCATAGAATTCCAAATCCCTGCTCTTTGATCTGAAAACATAAACATATTCAGTTCCGTTATTTGTCTGTTGCTCATAATGGTCTATCAGTTCCGACTCTTCCGGAACATTCGCGGCAACATACTCTTCCACTTCCTTCTGCGTGTTGGGCTTATTATGACATCCCGCAAGGATGAGAAGCACAAACGTTAAAACAGTGATCAGGATTCTTTTGAGACAGTTTTTCATCATATTTCTTTATCACAATCTTTTTCCAAAAGCAGTTTAATAGTTTACTCAATAATACTCGGTCACGATGTTGCCATCATCATCGTACACCACATGCTGGCCCTTTTCATTATAGTGCACCCATCCGTCCAGGACCTTTTGATAATCATCCGTACACTTACCTTTGTCCCCGGGGAAAACCATAAAACAATTGCCTTCCGAATCTATAACCACCTGCCGGTATAAGTACCCTTCATAATCCGGCAGGCCGGCAGCGCCGGTTTTTTTTGCGTACTCCTGCCATACCTTCACTGTAAATGTTTTATCCGGATACTTTTCCTCCAAATACTTCTCAAACATTTCCCGCCTTTCATCGATCTGTTTTTCACTGATCTTCTTATTTGATCTGATCGTGCACGCGCTTAACAGACTAAGTATTACAATGCATATTAAAAGAAGTTCAAGTTTTCTCTTCACCTTTCTCCTCCGTATCTTTCCCTCTCAAAGATCAATTACCTTCTCCTGCCAATTCTGTGCTCTTTATATAACCTGTTCTTATCTCCGTATGTGAAGAAGTATCCAAAATAATACTACTACCATAACATCAAAATGTAAATGGAACGGCCTGCTGCAATGTCTTTTTGCGATCCACTTTTTGGTAATCCTTTAAATTTGCTCTTGAATTATCAGTATAAATGCTTTATAATAAATAGCGCTGACGCAAAATACAGGTCAGATGTGTTCGTAGCTCAGCTGGATAGAGCAACGGCCTTCTAAGCCGTGGGTCGGGGGTTCGAATCCCTTCGAGCACATTACAGATGCTTCTGATGCTGCATCTGTTCCGATAGCCTTATAGGTTGATCAATTGTATCTGTTATCAATTATGGTGGGTATGGCGCAGTTGGTTAGCGCGCCAGATTGTGGCTCTGGAGGCCGAGGGTTCGAGTCCCTCTATCCACCCTATGAGATTGCCCCCGATCATTTGATCGAGGGCAATTATAGGGCTATCGCCAAGCGGTAAGGCACAGGGTTTTGATCCCTGCATTCGCTGGTTCGAATCCAGCTAGCCCTGTACTCGTCATAAGGGCGGACCACGAAGTGGTGGATTCCTTATGATCTGCTGCCCGAAGGGTATGAGAGCCCGTCGGCTTTGAGATATCAAAAATCCGACAGGATCTTTACCTTATATTGTTAATTCAGAATCGAGGGACATTAGCTCAGTTGGTAGAGCACCTGACTTTTAATCAGGTTGTCGGGGGTTCGAATCCCCCATGTCTCACTATTATAAACGTGATAAACACGGTATTTTCCAAGTTGATGTGTGCACTACGTGTGCACCATTTTTTTTACACAGCAAATTTCTTTTCAAAGTGCTTGTTAAGCTTTTTAGTGAATCTTGTATCATACTCACTCATATTACCGCGATAATGCTCTTTAAGTGCGTGATCAGTTGCCCAACCTCCTCTATTCATTATACATTCATCACTTGCACCCAAAGCATGCATGATGCTTGCACTATAATGCCGCAAATCATGAAATCTAAAGTGCGGTATATCCAATTTATTAAGCGTGTTTGTAAAGTTTTCTGTTATCCATGCCGGG
>JAILEM010000180.1 GCA_024687745.1 Lachnospiraceae bacterium | reverse complement strand
CCTTTCAAGGGAGAAGATATTAAACAATGTCTGGAACTACGATTACTTCGGGGATGCAAGGACGATCGACACCCATGTCAAGAAGCTAAGGAGCAAGATGGGGGAAAAGGGCGATACGATAAAGACGATCTGGGGTATGGGGTACAAATTCGAAGTATCGTAAAACGTTAGATACATAGAGTTGGCAGAAGATAATATATCAATTGAAATTTAAGAAAAGAGGGTGTGAAACATGGAATTCAGTTGTGCATTGAGCGTTGGGGATATTCTTCAGTTTATAATTGCTGCATTAGCTTTTTTTATAGCATATGCAGAGTATCAGAGAGATAAAAAAGAACGTGACCGCCAGAAAAGGGAACAGAGTACCATGAAGGATTTTTCAGAGAAAACCGAGGAAATTCTGGTCTCCATGGAATTAATTGATAAATTTATCTCAATATGTAATGATTTAAATTGCATTAAATCTAGCGAAGAGATTAATAGTTTTATTGATCAAAACAAGGAAATGTTTTCTGGTTTTAGTCTAAACCGTGACCAACCGGTTGCCAAATTAAAAATGGACATTATTCAGCATGAGGCGATGCTGACGATTGTCAAGATTACAGATGTGAGAAAAAATGTGGAAGATTTGTATAGAGAATTATTACACAATGAACACGCATTTTCTTTTTCGTGTGGATTTGAGAGAGTGATAAATGCCTGTCGAAATTTGTATTATGGAACATGTGAAATAGATTATGACAATTCTTTTTCAACCAGGAATAAAATGTATTCACAATATACTTTATCACAACTGACACATGAGGCAGGGCTTTTATATAATAAGATTAAGGATTTTGATATTTCTTTTGATAAGCTAGGCCAGGATCAGCTGATTGAAGCAGGGCGGGTTTTAACGGATTTTCAAAAAAGAATATATGTTATAGATATTCGATTATTTCAGTTTAAGCCTTTTATAATGGAATTGAAACTTAAATATGGTGATAGCAAAAGAACTGAATAAAGAAAAAAGAATACAGCCAAATCAAATGTTCAGTAAAGATTGCTGGTGGGGTATGGGTTACAAATTCGAGGCGTAAACATTCAAAGGTGATTATTTAATTGAATCTATAGTCAATTCCTACAACGATAGAGATAAAAAATGCAGGGAGATGGGAGTGCACTTGATTAGATGGTGTTCAGATACTTCCCATTTGAATATTTAAGAAAACAGGAGCATATATTTGGATTTTGAACTTACAGGTGAGATATTAACCATACTGATGAATCTGGCAGGACTTATGCTGTGTCTGTTCAGGTATTTTGAGCATGCCAGAAAGAGCCTGATATATGCGATAGCATTTTTTATCGGAAATCTTCTCTCAAACTATTATTGGGGAGTATACATGCTCGTTATGTACGACTATCCGAACGTTTCGTCAATGTTTGCGTATTTCGGGTGGAATCTTGCATATGTAGCACTTGTCATGATGGAGCTGAGCCTTCGTAAGGAGCAGGGTATCAGGTCTTTTTATCCGATATCACTTCTTCCCGTCCCTGTTAATATTGCGCAGCTTATACTGTATCTGCAGTATGGTGGGATATTTAACAACTTATGGCAGGTCTTCTGGACAACTTTAGCGGCATGTCTGTCTCTTGACACAATAATATATTATTTCAGGAATAAAGATAAGGGAAAGGTATTTCCGTGGATCAGTGCGGTCGTTTTTTTTAAAATAGCGGTCGAATACATCGCATGGACAGCCTCCTGCTTTGACTGGCCCTCAGAAGCACTGAACCCTTATAATTATATGAATATTCTTTCCGCATTATGCCTTATCTTCATACCCCTGGCATTTACAAGAATATACGGAAAGGATCGTAAGGTTTTGAGTTCTGCTCCTCATGAGAGGCTCATGAATCTGTTCAGGCCGCTGTATTCAACTGTCGTTGTCGTATGCTGTCTGGGAGGTTATATCCTTGCGATATGGATGAGAAATACACTGGATTCGGGGATCGGAGAGCAGGGAGACGGAGATCCGTACAAGATCATAGCGGTCATGCTCTTTGTCGTGTCCGTCATGTTGATCTCCTTTACGATGATCATCATGCTGGTCGTCGGGTCGATGCAAAAGACATATGAGGGAGAGGAGCTTAGAAAAGCCAAATCTTCGGCGGAAAAGTCCAGTGCGATAAAAAGTGAATTTCTTGCCAATATGTCACATGAGATCCGTACGCCTATAAATGCCGTCCTTGGAATGAATGAGATGATCTTAAGAGAAAGTCTTGAGGCCAGGGATGATCTGCCAGGAAACAGAGATACGATAAGGAAAGTATTTTCCGATATATGCAATTATTCAGGGAATATTGAAAGCGCAGGAAAGAATCTGCTCTCCATAATCAATGATATACTGGATTTTTCAAAGATCGAAGCCGGCAAGCTTGAGATCGTCGATGCTTCATATAAGCTCAGCTCTGTCCTTAACGACGTCAGCAATATGATCATCTTTAAGGCAAGGGATAAGGGCCTTGAATTTGACGTGGAAGTAGACAGAAATCTTCCCGAGATACTCTGCGGTGATGGAGTAAGGGTCCATCAGGTGATCACCAATCTTTTGAACAATGCCGTAAAATATACGGAAGAGGGAAGGGTCGTTCTTTCTGTTTCGGAGAAAAGAGGGCAGGGAGAAGATGACAGAGATCAGACTTCTTTAGTGGTAGCTGTAAAGGATACGGGGATAGGGATAAAGGATGAGGATAAAAACAGGCTGTTCAGGAAGTTTGAAAGATTTGATATCGAAAGAAACAGTTCGATAGAAGGTACCGGACTCGGACTTGCGATAACAGGAAGCCTTATAAAGCTGATGGGTGGTACTATCAGCGTAGAATCAGAGTATGGAAAGGGTTCTGTTTTTACAGCCGTTATTCCCCAAAGGATAATATCAGATGAACCTATAGGAGATTTCCGCGAAAGATTTGAAAAGAGCATGGAGGCCATGAAGAAAAAGAGGGAGCCCTTCCATGCAGATGATGCGGTCATACTTGTGGTCGACGATACTCCCATGAACCTTATGGTGGTTAAGGGGCTTCTGAAGAACATCCTTAAAAATATCGAGACCGCAAATAACGGAGCAGAGGCAGTCAATCTCGCAAGGCATAATCATTATGATATTATCTTTATTGATCAGCGTATGCCGGGGATGGACGGGACTACGACGCTGAGTCATATCAAAAGGGATAAAGGAGGTATCAATGCAGCTACCCCCTTCATCTGTCTCACTGCAGATGCGATATCGGGTGCAAGGGAGAGATATATTGCAGAGGGATTTGATGATTATCTCTCAAAGCCTATCGCCAGTGCCGAGCTTGAAAAGATCCTTGAGACCTATCTGCCAAAGGATAAGATTATCTATTTTAACGATAAGACACCTGACAAAAGCGGATCAGTAAAGGAAGAGGGAGAGGAGATATTTGATCCCCGGCTTATCGACAGAGGCGCTGGACTTGGTTATTGTGAAAATGATGAAGAGTTCTATGATCAGATACTTTCCGAATATTATAATGAATCAGGGGAAAAGTCTGCCGATATCGAAAGATGCTATAAGGAACGCAACTGGGATGAATACGGGGTATATGTCCATTCCCTTAAAAGCACGTCAATGATGATAGGAGCAACAGAATTATCTAAGATAGCAGGACGTATGGAAAAGGCTGCAAAGGATGGCGATGCCGCTGCGATCGACAATGAGCACGAGAAGATGAGCAGTATGTATAAAGAAGTGGCAGAAATGGTCGGGCGCTATATCAGGTCCTGAAAAAAAGATTAAAGAAAAATTGATATTGTTTATATTATCCGTTATAATATTTTTAGATAACAACATACACTATAGTCGAACTATAGTGTATTTTTTTCGGGGAAACAGATATGAGTCAAAATGAAACAGGTCAGAAAAAGAAGAGCGAATATGAGGAACTGCACAAAACAGTCATAGTAAGCGAGCATCTGAATGCCTCCGGGATAGTTGTGCCGATCATCGTCATTATAATGATCATTGCAGTGATGTGTATGTATACATATATTCAGAGGAGGAATACCATTAAGAACGCCGAGCAGGTAACGGACCAGATGGCAGAGTATATTGCGGGTAATATAGCCAATGAGATGGACTATGCAAAGAGCAGCATCAGGTTTGCCTCATCCTCTCTGTCACACTTAATGACCTCGGAGACAATACAGAATCCCAGGGAGATCATCACTCCCATGATCGTAAATTCACCGTTTGATAAGATCGAATATATCAGGGCAGACGGAATGAATGTAATGAACATAGGAGAGCCTTTTGATGCAAGTGACAGGGTCTACTATATAGAGGGGATCAAGGGTAAGACCGGTGTCTGGAATAATTATCATCCGAAGACCTCACAGGAAACACTGATGAATTTTTATACCCCTATCGTATATAAGGGCAGGATCTCCGGCGTGCTGACGGGATATATTGCGGCGACAACCCAGCTTTCACCTTTGTTTGAAAAAAAGCTCTACGGGCAGGATATTTACGGATTAGTGGTTGATGAAGCTGATATGGTGATCTGTTCAACGATAGAATCAGAGTATATAAAGGATCTGTCGCTGGAACTGTTTATGGATCAGTATGGTATAGCAAAGGATCAGAGGCAGGCAATCTATGATACTATCGATAATGCGAAAGAGGATGCGGCTACCTACAAGGATTCTGGCGGAGAGGGAAGGATATGTGTTGCAAAGATCCCCGAAACTGACTGGAAGGTAGTGATCATCGTTCCGGAGGAATCCATTAACGCTATCATAAGTGAGAATACCAGGAACTCGATAATCACGATCATTATCGTAGGTCTTATCCTTTTTTCATATGGCGCAAGCGTTCTTTGGAAAAATGTGAAGAGAAGAAGAGAGATCGCAAAAGAAAATGAAAAGCTTGAAGAGGAAAACCGCATTTTCAATGAGGAAAATAAGAGGGCTTTTGAGGAAATATCCGCTATCAGAGATATAATAGCATCTGCCAATATGGGAACCTGGCGTTTTGAAATGGTCGATGGAGAAAGACCGCGGATGTATGCTGATGATACAATGAAAAATCTTATGGGTATCCTTGGTATGGAGAAAACTCCGGAAGAAACATATGATGACTGGTATGGCAGGATCTCGCCTCAGGCAGTTCCGTCCGTTCTCAAAAGCGTTGAAAAGATGAAACAGGGTAAATTTGACGAAAATACATACCTTTGGAATCATCCTGCGAAGGGGGAACGCTATGTACGATGCGGTGGAACGGCAAAGGAGATACCAAACGGATATCTGGTCAGCGGTTACCATTACGATGTTGATGATGTTGTACGTGAGGATCTGGCCAAGGTCGTAATGCTGCAGGATGCTCTCAGCGAAAAGAATGATTATTATAATACCCTGGGAACACTGGCCGGAGTGTATAACAGCCTCCACGTGATAGATCTTGTGGAAAATACCGTTGCGGAGTTCAGTGCCGGAGAGAAGGATGAGGATGCTGCCGGCCCAAAGCAGGGTGCCAAAGAACTGATAAGAGAGTTTATGATAAAACTGACCGATGATGAACACAAAGAAAGGGCGCTTGAATATACTGATCTTAAGACACTCTCTGACAGGATGCGAAATAAGAAGCAAATATCGACCCAGCTTATCAGTGACAGTATAGGGTGGTTCCTTGCAAGCTTCATCACGATGGAGACAGATGAAGCTGGCAGACCGAAGAGAGTTATTTTTACAACACAGAGTATCGATGAGGTTAAGAAGCAGGAAGAGAAGCTTATCAACAGATCTCGTACGGATGAGCTTACA